>NZ_JBQOUX010000230.1:0-1864 GCF_052216785.1 Streptomyces sp. JW3
AACTTCGACTTGGTGACCGCGTCATTGACGTTGATCGCCGGGAACAGGAGAGTGCCGTCCCGCTGCATCTCGTACAGGCGGTGGACGCCGGTCGTGGTCTCCTCGGTGACACCCCGGATCTCCGACGCCATGCCGACCCAGTCCAGCGCACTGCGCTCCAACAGGGCACGGACGGCGGCCAGTTCCTCGTTGTCCGCGACGGGCAGCACACCCGCCTTGCGGTACTCGACGCCCTTGTGGACGAGCAGGGTGGCGTCGCCGCCGTCGTCCAGGATCATGTTCGGACCGGCGTGCCCGGACCAGGTCAGCGCCCGCTCGGTGCACCACCAGTACTCCTCGAGCGTCTCGCCCTTCCAGGCGAAGACCGGGATGCCGGCGGCAGCGATGGCGGCGGCCGCGTGGTCCTGGGTGGAGAAGATGTTGCAGGACACCCAGCGGACCTCGGCGCCCAGCGCCACCAGGGTCTCGATGAGTACGGCGGTCTGTACGGTCATGTGCAGGGAGCCGGTGATCCGGGCGCCGGCGAGCGGCTGGGCCTCGGCGTACTCCTCGCGGATCGCCATGAGGCCGGGCATCTCGTGCTCGGCGAGGGTGATCTCCTTGCGGCCGAAGGCGGCCAGGGAGAGGTCGGCGACCTTGAAGTCGGTGAAGTCAGCGCGCACTGAGGCTCCTTGCGGTGGTCACGTTGCGGTGGATGTCGAGGGCTGCGGTGGAACGGTTCAGGGTGATGTAGTGCAGACCGGGGGCGCCCTCGGCGAGCAGCCGTTCGGCCATGGCGGTGGCGTACTCGACCCCGATGCGGTGGCCGTCGGCCGGCCGGTCGCGGGCCGCTTCCAGACGGTGTGCGAGGTCCTCGGGGAACGCCGCGTGGGACAGCTCGGCGAAGCGGCGGATCTGGCGTACGTCGGTGGCCGGCATGATCTCCGGGATGACCGGCGTGTCACAGCCGGCCGCCACCACCCGGTCGCGCAGCCGCAGATAGTCCTCGACGTGGAAGAACATCTGCGTGATGGCGTAGTCGGCGCCCGCGCGGCACTTGGCGACGAAGTGCCGGATGTCGGACTCCCAGTCGGGCGAGCGCGGGTGCCGCTCGGGGAACGCGGCCACGCCGACGGTGAAGTCGCCCAGTTCCCGCAGGAGTTCGATCAGTTCGACGGCGTGCGTGAAGCCGTCCGGGTGCGCGGTCCACGGGCCGTTCGGGTCCCCCGGCGGGTCACCACGCAGCGCCAGCACGTCGCGGATGCCCGCGTCGGCGTACCGGCCGATGATGTGCCGCAGTTCGGCCACCGAGTGCCCGACCGCCGTCAGGTGCGCGACCGGACGCAGGGTGGTCTCCGCGGCGATCCGGCGGGTGACGTCGACGGTCCGCTCCCGCGAGGAGCCGCCCGCGCCGTAGGTGACGGAGACGAAGGCCGGCGCGAGCGCCTCGACCCGGCGGATCGTGTCCCACAGCCCGCGTTCGCCCTTGCCGGTCTTCGGCGGGAAGAACTCGAAGGAGAACGACGGCCGCCCGTCGGCGGACATGCCACGCGCCGTGCTCATGAGCGGCCTCCCGCGTTGAAGTAACCCGCCTCGGGGTGGTGGGTCACGAGGGCGTCGGTGGACTGTTCGGGGTGCAGCTGGAACTCCTCGGAGAGGCGGACGCCGATCCGCTCCGGCCCCAGCAGGGCGGCGATCTTCGCCCGGTCCGCCAGCTCCGGGCAGGCCGGGTAGCCCAGTGAGTAGCGGCAGCCCTGGTACTCGGCGCGCAACGCGCCCGCGAGACCGGCCGGGTCGCCCCCGCGAATGCCCAGTTCGGAGCGGACCCGGGCGTGCCAGTACTCGGCGAGGGCCTCGGCGAGCTGGACGGACAGGCCGTGCAGTT
>NZ_JBQOUX010000231.1:0-1748 GCF_052216785.1 Streptomyces sp. JW3
CGTCAGGCAGCGGGACGCAGTCGTTCGAACCGAGAGACGCGGGTTCCGGCTCGGGGTGTTCCGGTGATCCAGGCATCGAGGCGGGCGAGGTTCATCGCGGTGACGGTGAAGAGGTGTTGAAGGCGGGTCTTCGGGTGGCCGCGGTATCGGGACCGCCGGAGACCGAAGGCCCGGACACCTTGTGAGACGGTTGCCTCGATGCCCTGGCGGTGCTGGTAGACGTCCCACCACTCAGGCGTCTTCTGGTCAGCGCGGTTTCTCTTCATGGCGTCGTGCGCGGCTTTCTCCCTCAGCGTGATCTCCCGTCCTCTGCCGGCTTTCGACGGCGCGCACGCGTTCACGTCCGGGCAGGCCCGGCAATCGGAGGCGGGGAACCGGACCCTGATCACGGGGATACCGTGCGAGGAGACGCGCGGATACCAGCTGTCCGCGACCCGGTCGTTGGGGCAGGTCACCTGCTTGTTGTCCCAGTCCACGGCGAACGCGTCCGTGGCGAACTTGCCGGAGGACTGGGTGCTGGTGTTCTTGTTGATCGGCCCCACGAGCTTGATGCCCGCCTGCTCGGCGTCGGCCAGGCCCTGGGCATCGATGTAGTTGGCGTCCACGAGATGCACGGCGGGGAGTCTGCCGTGAGCACGCAGGTCGGCGTGGATGGCACCGATCATCTTCAGGTCGTTCACGGACGCGTCGGTGGTGGCGACGTGAGTGATCAGGTTGGGTGCATCCGGCTCGCATGTCTCGGTCAGCTGCACCAGGTAGCCGGTCCAGCTGGTGCCGCGCTTGGCTCCGGCACGAGCGTCGGTGTCGTACGGCGAGAACGGCCGTAACCGGCCCGGCGGCACGTTCTTCGCATCCCGCTCGCAGACGGCCCCGTCGACGACCTGGAAGTTCTGCACCCAGACCTGCCGCAGCAGCTCAACTGCCTCCAGCGACCGCGCCTCGCGCGGAGCCTGCGGGGAGAAGACTGCTTCCAGCAGACGTATCCCGTCTGCTCCGGCCTGTCCGATCCACGCCTCGCGTTTCTCCTTGCCCCGGGGCAGTCTCGCTTCCTCCACCCGGTGCCCATAGCGGTTGAACCACGCCTCATCTGCCTGCGCGGCCAGCCACTGCGGAAACGCTGCGGCCAGCGTGTTCAGGGCCGCCCGCAGCGTCTCCCCGAGCATCTCCAGATGGTTGACCACCCGGATCGCCGCCAGGACCCGGGCGGAATCGGTCCGGGCCCGGCCCGATGTCTTCAGCAGCCCCCGCTCCTTGGCCGCCTGGAGCACCTGCTCGAAGAGTTCATCAGCCATCTGCCCCCGCACCAGGCGGGCTCGGAACTCGCTCAGCACGGAGTAGTCGAAGCCGGTATCAGTCAGTTCCAGCCCGAGCGCGTACTTCCAGTCGATCCTCACCCGCACCGCGGCAGCGGCCTGCCGATCCGACAGTCCTTCAGCGAACTGCAACACCGTGACCAGCGCCAACACACCCGGTGGCACCGCAGGGCGACCCCGCTGCGGGAATAGAGAGGCAAACACCTCACCAGAGAAGACGTCCGCGAACTCATCGCGCAGCCGTATCGCCAGCGTTCCGTCCGGACATACCGCCCGAGCCACCCGCTCCGTCTCCACCGGAATCTCACCCAACCCGGGCTCCCGCAGCGACACCGACACCCTCCCCAGAACGCACCATCGGCCTTCACCACCCACAACCAGGCGATGAAGGCCGACGTCACGCACAGGGACCGGACCATTTACCAACAGTGTCCG
>NZ_JBQOUX010000232.1:0-1744 GCF_052216785.1 Streptomyces sp. JW3
GAGAAGTACCAGCTCAAACCACGCGACTGGGACGCCGCCGCCCGCGAGGGCCGCACCCTCGCCCCGCTCATCACCCGACTCAACAGCATCCGGCGCGCCCACCCCGCCCTGCACCGGCTCCGGAACCTCCGCTTCCACCACACCGACAACGACCAGGTCATCGCGTACAGCAAGCGCGCGGGGTCCGATGTCGTGCTGGTGGTCGTCAACCTCGACCCGCATCACACCCAGGAGGCCACGATCTCGCTGGACATGCCGCACCTCGGCCTCGGCCGGCACGACACCGTGCCGGTGCGTGACGAACTCACGGGTGAGACCTATCACTGGGGCAGCGCCAACTACGTGCGGCTGACGCCCGGCCGGGCGCCCGCGCACGTCTTCCACGTCCACCTGCCGTCCGCCGCGCCGAAGAACGGGGAGCCGGGAACCTCATGACCGTCAACGAGCCCGTCCCGGACACCTTCGAGGACACGCCCGCCAAGGACCGCGACCCGGACTGGTTCAAGCGGGCCGTCTTCTACGAGGTCCTGGTCCGCTCCTTCCAGGACAGCGACGGCGACGGCGTCGGCGACCTCAAGGGCCTCACCTCCCGACTGGACTACCTCCAGTGGCTCGGCGTGGACTGCCTGTGGCTGCCGCCCTTCTTCAAGTCACCGCTGAAGGACGGCGGTTACGACGTCTCGGACTACACCGCCGTACTGCCCGAGTTCGGCAACCTGGCGGACTTCGTGGAGTTCGTCGACGCCGCCCACCAGCGCGGCATGCGGGTGATCATCGACTTCGTCATGAACCACACCAGCGACCAGCACCCGTGGTTCCAGGAGTCCCGGAAGAACCCCGACGGCCCGTACGGCGACTACTACGTCTGGGCCGACGACGACACCCGGTACGCCGACGCCCGGATCATCTTCGTCGACACCGAGGCGTCCAACTGGACCTTCGACCCGGTGCGCGGCCAGTACTACTGGCACCGGTTCTTCTCCCACCAGCCGGACCTGAACTACGAGAACCCGGCCGTGCAGGAGGAGATGCTGGGCGCGCTGAAGTTCTGGCTGGACCTCGGCATCGACGGGTTCCGGCTGGACGCGGTGCCGTACCTGTACGCCGAGGAGGGCACCAACTGCGAGAACCTGCCCGCCTCGCACGCCTTCCTCAAGCGGGTGCGGCGCGAGATCGACGCGCAGTACCCGGACACGGTGCTGCTGGCCGAGGCCAACCAGTGGCCGGAGGACGTCGTCGACTACTTCGGGGACTACGCCTCCGGCGGCGACGAGTGCCACATGGCGTTCCACTTCCCGGTCATGCCGCGCATCTTCATGGCGGTGCGCCGCGAGTCCCGCTACCCGGTCTCGGAAGTCCTCGCCAAGACCCCGGCGATCCCGTCCGGCTGCCAGTGGGGCATCTTCCTGCGCAACCACGACGAGCTGACCCTGGAGATGGTCACCGACGAAGAGCGCGACTACATGTGGGCGGAGTACGCCAAGGACCCCCGCATGCGCGCCAACATCGGCATCCGGCGGCGGCTCGCGCCCCTGCTGGACAACGACCGGGACCAGATCGAGCTGTTCACCGCCCTGCTGCTCGCCCTGCCGGGGTCGCCGATCCTCTACTACGGCGACGAGATCGGCATGGGCGACAACATCTGGCTCGGCGACCGCGACGCCGTGCGCACACCGATGCAGTGGACGCCGGACCGCAACGCCGGGTTCTCGTCGTCCGACCCGGGCCGGCTCTTCCTGCCGAC
>NZ_JBQOUX010000233.1:0-1741 GCF_052216785.1 Streptomyces sp. JW3
GAGAAGTACCAGCTCAAACCACGCGACTGGGACGCCGCCGCCCGCGAGGGCCGCACCCTCGCCCCGCTCATCACCCGCCTCAACAGCATCCGGCGCGCCCATCCCGCCCTGCGCCAACTGCGCGACCTGCACTTCCACCACACCGACAAGGAGGAGGTGATCGCCTACTCGAAGCGGCAGGGCTCGAACACGGTTCTGGTGGTCGTCAACCTCGACCCCCACCACACCCAGGAGGCCACGGTCTCGTTGGACATGCCGCGACTCGGCCTGGACCGGCACGAGTCGGTGCCGGTGCGTGACGAGCTCACCGGCGAGACCTATCACTGGGGCAGGGCCAACTACGTGCGCCTCGAACCGGGCCGTCGGCCCGCGCACGTCTTCGCGGTTCTGCGACCGTCCACCCCGCAGATCGGAGGGTCACCCACAACATGATCGTCAATGAGCCCGTACTGGACACCTTCGAGGACACCCCGGCGAAGGACCGGGACCCGGACTGGTTCAAACGAGCCGTCTTCTACGAGGTCCTGGTCCGCTCCTTCCAGGACAGCAACGGCGACGGCGTCGGCGACCTCAAGGGCCTGACCGCCAAACTCGACTACCTCCAGTGGCTCGGCGTGGACTGCCTGTGGCTCCCGCCGTTCTTCAAGTCACCGCTCAGGGACGGCGGTTACGACGTCTCCGACTACACCGCCGTACTGCCCGAGTTCGGCGACCTGGCCGACTTCGTGGAGTTTGTCGACGCCGCCCACCAGCGCGGCATGCGGGTGATCATCGACTTCGTCATGAACCACACCAGCGACCAGCACCCGTGGTTCCAGGAGTCCCGCAAGGACCCCGACGGCCCCTACGGGGACTACTACGTCTGGGCCGACGACGACAAGCAGTTCCAGGACGCGCGGATCATCTTCGTCGACACCGAGGCGTCCAACTGGACCTACGACCCGGTGCGCAAGCAGTACTACTGGCACCGGTTCTTCTCCCACCAGCCGGACCTGAACTACGAGAACCCGGCCGTCCAGGAGGAGATGATCTCCGCCCTGAAGTTCTGGCTGGACCTCGGCATCGACGGGTTCCGGCTGGACGCGGTGCCGTACCTCTACCAGGAGGAGGGCACCAACTGCGAGAACCTTCCGGCAACGCACGCCTTCCTCAAACGGGTGCGCAAGGAGATCGACGACCAGTACCCGGACACCGTGGTACTCGCCGAGGCCAACCAGTGGCCCGAGGACGTCGTCGACTACTTCGGGGACTACGCCTCCGGCGGCGACGAGTGCCACATGGCGTTCCACTTCCCGGTCATGCCGCGCATCTTCATGGCGGTGCGCAGGGAGTCGCGGTACCCGGTCTCGGAGATCCTGGCCAAGACCCCGGCCATTCCCGCCCGCTGCCAGTGGGGCATCTTCCTGCGCAACCACGACGAGCTGACCCTGGAGATGGTCACCGACGAGGAACGCGACTACATGTGGGCGGAGTACGCCAAAGACCCCCGCATGCGCGCCAACATCGGCATCCGGCGACGGCTCGCGCCGCTGCTCGACAACGACCGCAACCAGATCGAGCTGTTCACCGCCCTGCTGCTCTCCCTCCCCGGCTCGCCGATCCTGTACTACGGCGACGAGATCGGCATGGGCGACAACATCTGGCTCGGCGACCGGGACGCCGTCCGCACACCGATGCAGTGGACGCCGGACCGCAACGCCGGGTTCTCGTCGTCCGACCCGGGCCGGCTCTTCCTGCCGAC
>NZ_JBQOUX010000234.1:0-1700 GCF_052216785.1 Streptomyces sp. JW3
GTCGCGGGGCTGGTGGAGGTGTTGCCGGTCTCGCCGTTGCAGGAGGGCCTGCTCTTCCACTCGCTGTTCGACCAGGGTGGCACCGACGTGTACGTGGAGCAGCTGCTCCTGGACGTGCGGGGGCCGGTGGACGCTGGGGTGTTGCGGGTGTCGTGGCAGGCGGTGGTGGACCGGCATGCGGGTCTGCGGGCGGGGTTCTGGCAGCCGCCGGGTCTTGAGCAGCCGGTGCAGGTGATCGCCGAGGGTGTCGAACTGCCGTGGCGTGAAGTGGACCTGTCGAGTGCGTCGGATGAGATGGCGTGGGCGGAGTCCGAGCGGATCGCGGTCGAGGAGCGGGCCCGGCGGTTCGACCTCGCCCGGCCTCCGCTGCTGCGGGTGCTGCTGGTGAAGGTGGGCGAGGACCGCTGGCGGTTGGCGGTCACCCTGCACCACCTGGTGCTGGACGGCTGGTCCCTGCCCATTCTCCTGCGCGAGGTCTGGACGGCCTACGCGGTCGGCGGCACCGCCGACACCCTTGCACCGGCCCTCCCGTCCCGTGCGTACTACGCCTGGCTCAAGGACCAGGACCGGCCCGCGGCGCGGGAGGCATGGAGCCGGACCCTGGCCGGCACCGAGGAGCCGACCCTGATCGCTCCCACCACCGGCGACCTCGAACCGGCCGTGACGGACCAGCACGCCTTCGCCCCGAGCACAGAGCTGGCCGAGGCAGTGCGCGAGCTTGCCCGTCGGTCCGGCGTCACATTGAACACCGTGGTGCAGGTGGCTTGGGCGGTGCTGGTCGGTGCGCTGACCGGGCGGCGTGACGTGGTGTTCGGGGCGACGGTGGCGGGCCGACCGGCCGAGCTGCCCGGCATGGAGCACATGCTGGGGTTGTTCATCAACACGGTGCCGGTACGGGTGCGCCTGGACGGGACGTGCTCGGTCGCGGAGTTGCTGGCCACCGTGCAGACGGAGCAGTCCGGGCTGCTGGAACATCAGCATCTCGGGCTGAGCGAGATCCAGCGGCTGGCGGGACCCGGGGCGGCCTTCGACACCCTGCTGGCGTTCGAAAACTACCGTGCGGGCGAAAGCGGCCCGCCCGCCCCCCTGCGCCTCACAGGATCGGGCGTACGTGAATCGACCCACTACGCCCTGACGCTGGGCGTCAACCCGATCAACGGTCTGGAACTGCGGATCGACCACCGGCTGGACCTCTTCGACACGGCCGCGGCCGAGGTGCTCTCGAGGCGGCTGGTCCACGTTCTGGAGCAGATGGCGGCCGACCCGGAGACCCGTGTCGGCGCGCTGACCCTCCTGAACCCGGAGGAGCGGGCACTCGTGGTCGAGCGGTGGAACGACACCGGACGACCCGTCGCACCGGCGACGGTGCCGGAGCTGATCGCGGAATGGGCCATGCGGGCGCCGGAGAACGCGGCGGTTCGGTGCGGGTCCGCGGAACTGTCGTACGCCGAACTGGACGAGCGGGCGAACCGGCTGGCGCGGTATGTGATCCGGCTGGGCATCGGTGCGGAGAGCCGGGTGGGTCTGCGGTTGCCCCGGGGCGTCGACATGGTCGTGGCGGTGCTCGGGGTGTGGAAGGCCGGGGCGGCGTACGTACCGCTGGACCCGGAGTATCCGGCGGACCGGCTGGCGTTCATGGTGGCCGACAGTGGTGCGGCGTTGGTGATCGACGAAGAGTGGCTGGCTGGTGCGGCGGAGGC
>NZ_JBQOUX010000235.1:0-1670 GCF_052216785.1 Streptomyces sp. JW3
GGGCCCGGGCGGAGGCCGGCCCCCGTCGATGGGGTGAGGGCGGTCAGTTGTCGTCGTCGTCGTCGCGGCGGCCGCCGAACTCGAGCGGGAACCTTTCGATCGTGGCGGCGACCCGGTCGGAGTCGTCGCGGTCGGAGTCGTCCCGGTCGTACAGGTCGACGGCGCGCCGCAGCCGGTACTCGTCGTCCCGGTCCGGCGGGAACCGGTCCAGGTCACGGCCGCGGAGCCGGGCCGGCTCCCGCGTCCGCAGGACCCGCCGCCGGCGTGCCTCCGCGTCGGCCGCCTCCGCGCCGGGCGCCTGCGCGCCGGACGCGTCCCGGCGCCGGCGGCCGAGGGTCACCCGCAGGCCGAGCGCCAGGAGGTGCTCGAGCCGGTCGTCGTCGGTGAGCCGGATGAGGTTGTCCCGGTCGTCCTCGTGGTCGTCGTCGTCCCGGTCGTCGTCCAGCTCGACGATGATCTCGCCGGGCAGGTCGGAATCGTCGTCGGACTCGGGGTCCCCGGTCATCCGGAACCGGGTGACGACCGCCCGGACGGTCCGGTCCCGGTCCCGGTCCCGGTCGCGGTCCCGGTCCCGGTCGTCGTCGTCATCGCTGTCGCGGATCTCGAACCGCACGTGACCGCGCAGGTCGACGGTGTAGGTGGAGTCGCCGTCCTCGATCCGGGTGCCCTCGGCGGACACGCTCCGGTCGTAGGAGGCTCCGGGGGATGGAAGCCTGGCCATGAAATCCTCCCGAACTGGGTGATTGTTGGTGCCCTGACAACCCCCTGATGCCCGACCGTCAATGCCGCAGACAGAAGACGCCACACACTCAGCCAAACGAGTTAAAAGTAGTACAAGGCCGTCATGTTCGACGTGGCCGGCGCCGCCCGGCCTCACGGGTGCACACGCCCCACACGCCCACCGCCACCACCAGGACGACGGCCCACCGGTCGTGCGACGCGGACCAGCGCGGATCGCCGGCCTGCACGAACATCGCCCAGCGGGCCGGCACCAGCAGCGGACCGGCGACCGCCGCGCCCAGCAGCCCCGCCGCCGCCCCCCGACCCCTCGACGCTGTCGTCGAGGCGGACCCGGCGCAGGGCGTCCAGCTCGTCGTCCTGCCAGCTCAGCGCCAGCCACATGATGGTCACCATCCGCCCGTCGCAGACCGCGCCGGCCGCCCGCTCGCTGCCGGTGACCAGCACGGCGGCCACCGCGGCGGAGAACTCCGGCACCCGGTTGCCGCCCCAGTCGGTGCCGACGGTCACCTGGTTGCGGCGGGTGGCCGGTTCGATCGCGGCGTCGGTGTACGGGCCGTAGCGGGCGTCGATGCGCTGCCGTACGAGCAGCGGCCGGTCGTGCGCGGAGCCGCCGGCACAGCGCCCCCGCAGCCGGGCCGTCAGCCACGGCGCGTACCGCCGGTACAGCTCCTCGAAGGCCCGCCGGTCACCGTCGCCCGCGACGGCGCGCAACAGCTCCCCGTCGCTTCTCGTTCCGCTCACCTCCCCTCATCGCACGAGCGCCCCCAACCGGTTCACACGACACAGCCGCGAGACGACGGGAGCGGCCGTGAAGGCACGACGACCCGCGGCCGCGAGACGACGGGAGCGGGTCGTGGGGGTACGGCGCAGCCCGCCGCTTACTCGGTCGCAACGAACGGAACCCCTCCCCCACCCGGGCGTCCGTCGGC
>NZ_JBQOUX010000236.1:0-1646 GCF_052216785.1 Streptomyces sp. JW3
CACCGCGCCAGGTCACCGGTCCGGTACATCCGCTGCCCGGGAACGAACGGACAGGCCACGAACCGCTCCGCCGTCAGCTCCACCCGCCCCAGATACCCACGCGCCAGGCCCGGACCGACCAGATACACCTCACCGACCACACCGACCGGCGCCGGACGCAGGAACTCGTCCAGCACGAACGCCCTCGTACCGGCAAGCGGCCGGCCTATTGCGGGCGGCGCATCCTCCGCTGTGATGCTTTCCGCG
This sequence comes from Streptomyces sp. JW3, assembly GCF_052216785.1. Taxonomy (NCBI): domain Bacteria; kingdom Bacillati; phylum Actinomycetota; class Actinomycetes; order Kitasatosporales; family Streptomycetaceae; genus Streptomyces; species Streptomyces sp. JW3. The sequence goes on from NZ_JBQOUX010000236.1 coordinate 247, forward strand.
ATCTCCACGGCCGTCGCCATCACCGTGGCCTCGGTCGGACCGTACGTGTTCCACACGCCTGCCTGCCCACGCCAGCGCGCCGCGAGGTCCGCGTTGAGCCGCTCGGCACCCAGCACCCAGTTCTTGACGCCCGGCACCGCCTGCGGGTCCAGGACCCCCAGCAGAGACGGCACCACACTGGCCACCGTCACCCCCGAGTCACGGATCATCCCCGCCAACACCTGCGCGTCCGTACGCTCCTCGGCCGTCGCGATCGCCAGCGTGCCACCACCGGCCAGCGTCACCGCCACATCCACTACGGACGCGTCAAAACTGAACGAGGCGAACTGCAACGTCACTTCACCCGGCCCCGCGCCCAGCACCGGCGCGACTGCCTCGACCAGGTTCACCAAGCCACGGTGCGCGACCGCCACGCCCTTGGGCCGACCCGTCGACCCCGACGTGTAGATCACATACGCCAGACGATCTGGATCGAAGGGCACGTTCAGCGGCTCCTCGGACTCGGCCGTGATCGCCTCTGCCGCACCAGCCAGCCACTCTTCATCGATCACCAACGCCGCACCACTGTCGGCCACCATGAACGCCAGCCGATCCGCCGGATACTCCGGGTCCAACGGTACGTACGCCGCCCCGGCCCGCCACACCCCGAGCACCGCCACGACCATGTCGACACCCCGGGGCAACCGCAGACCCACCCGGCTCTCCGCACCGACACCCGAGCGTTGCAGGTATCGCCCCAGTTGATTCGACCGCTCGCGCAACGCTGCGTACGACAGCGTCTCGGAACCGCACCGCACCGCCACGGCACTCGGCGCCGCGGCAACCCGGGCTCCGAACAGCTCCCACCACGATGCCGCCGCTGCCGACCGAGCAGGACCGTTCCATGCCTCGACCACCCGCGCTCGCTCGCCGGCGACCAGTACATCGATGTCGCTGAGCCGGGTCTCCGGGTCGGCCGCGATCTGCTCCAGCACCCGCACCAGCCGGCGCACAACCTGCTCCGCCTGACCCGCATCGAACAGATCGGGCCGGTAGTCCAGCCGCAGCCTCAACTCCGCCGGATCCACCCCGAGCGCCAGCACGAAGTTGGTCGACTCCCGCATCCCCGCACCCGTGACCACCACCGAACCCAACGACGACGGCACATCCGGATCACCCGGAAAATTCTCGAACGCCAGCAGAGTGTCAAACCCCGCCCCAGGCCCCACCAACCGCTGAATCTCACTCAGCCCAAGATGCTGATGATCCAGCAACCCCGACTGCTCCCCCTGCACCACACCCAACAACTCCACCACCGACCGGGAACCATCCAAACGCACCCGAACCGGCACCGTGTTGATGAACAACCCCAGCATGTGCTCCATGCCGGGCAGCTCGGCCGGTCGGCCCGCCACCGTCGC
>NZ_JBQOUX010000237.1:0-1544 GCF_052216785.1 Streptomyces sp. JW3
GGCGCGGGCGTTGGCCCTGGAGCCGAAGCTGATCGTCGCGGACGAGCCGGTCTCGGCGCTGGACGTCTCGATCCAGGCGCAGGTGGTCAACCTGCTCCAGAAGGTCCAGCGCGAACTGGGCATCGCCTTCGTCTTCATCGCCCACGACCTGGCCATCGTGCGGCACTTCTCACAGCGCGTCGCGGTCATGTACCTCGGTAAGATCGTGGAGATCGCCGACCGCGACGACCTGTACGGCAACCCGCGCCACCCCTATACGCGGGCCCTGCTCTCCGCCGTGCCCGAGGCCACGGTGGAGGAGACCCCCCGTGAGCGCATCCGGCTCGTGGGCGACGTGCCGTCCCCGATCAACCCGCCCTCCGGCTGCCGGTTCCGCACCCGGTGCTGGAAGGCGACCGACAAGTGCGCGGCCGAGGCGCCGCCGCTGGTGCAGGTCGAGGGCAACGGGCCGGGCCACCTCACCGCCTGCCACTACCCGGAGACGGCCGAGACGGTGTCCGCCGGCCGGCTCACCAAGAACCCCGAGGCGGCGGCCTGACAACACCCCTTTTCCGTCAGCCGCCCCTTCCGGAACGGACTTTCCCGGCCCATTGACCCGAGCCTGCGGACGTCCGCTCCAGGGGAACGAGGGCCCGTGCCTCCCAGCGCGGGCCCTCTTCGTCGTACGGGCGGACCAGGGCGCACACGGGGTGGGTACCGGTTCCAGTCCGGCATCGTGTGAGCGCGGCGAAGCAGCCGGGCGGCCCGGGTACTGCCGGAGCTGTGGCGATGCCGGTCGTGCGGAGGTCACGGAGTGCCCGCCTGGGCCAGCCGCCGGTCCAGTTCGGCGTCCAGCTCCGCCAGTTCTTCCTCGCTCGGGTCGTAGCCGTTCCACTCGTGGAGTACGGCACGGGCCCGCTCGGCGAGCCGGTCGCGGGCCTCGGCGGAGATGTGGGCGTTCGCGTCGGTCATGGCGGCCATCCTCTCAGCCCCCCGCCCCCTCCCCGCCCTCCTCCAACGCCACCAGCGCCGGATCCAGCACGATGTCCTCCTCGCGGGCCGTGATCGTCGGGGCCTCCGGGAAGTGGCAGGCCGTCAGGTGGCCGGCCCGGTTGCCGTCGAGGCGGATCAGCGGCGGGACCTCGGCGGCGCACTTGTCCTGGGCCTTCCAGCAGCGGGTGCGGAAGCGGCAGCCGGACGGCGGCGAGATCGGGGACGGCACGTCACCGGCCAGCCGGATGCGCTCGCGCTGCTTGCCGGCCCCCTCGGCCAGGGTGACCTCGGGGACGGCGGAGAGCAGGGCGTGGGTGTAGGGGTGGCGGGGGCGGGTGTAGAGGGAGTCCCGGTCGCCGACCTCGATGATCTTGCCGAGGTACATGACCGCGACGCGCTGTGAGAAGTGCCGGACGACGGCCAGGTCGTGGGCGATGAAGACGAAGGCGATGCCCAGTTCGCGCTGGACCTTCTGGAGCAGGTTGACCACCTGGGCCTGGATCGAGACGTCCAGCGCCGAGACCGGTTCGTCGGCGACGATCAGCTTCGGCTCCAGGGCCAGGGCGCGGGCG
>NZ_JBQOUX010000238.1:0-1500 GCF_052216785.1 Streptomyces sp. JW3
AGCTCAGGCGGGCTGCTGGCCTTCACGTTGTCGATCCAGGTCGCGAGCTTCTCGCCGGCGCGCGCGTTCATCATCTCGGCGAAGGCCCGGACGTGCTCAGCGGTGGTGTTGAGCTCGGGGCACCGGGCCAGAAGGTCCTTGAGCTGCAGGTTCTCGTCCTGGGTGAGGTTGTCGGGGTGCCGGGTGATCCAGCTGGTCACGTCCCGGACCGACGGGGGCCGGCTCCGGTCGGCGGGCTTGGCCCCGGCACGCAAGGGATTGAGATAGTCGCGGACCACCGAGTAGCCGCCGCGGAAGCCCGCGGCCTTGATCTCGTCGGAGAGTTTCTTGGCGCTGGTGCAGCCCTCTTGCCACCGCTGGTGGAGGTAGGGCTTGTAGTCATCGAGGATGCTCGCGCGGCCCTGCCATTTGCCCTCGCTCAGCTCCTCGGCCGTGGCCGCGCGGGCGAACTTGCGCACGGTATTGCGGGCCAGGCCGAGCTCGCGGCTGATCGCACGCAGGGTGAGCCCCTTCCCTATCAGGGCGTGTATCTCCTGATGGCGGTCACGGGTGCGGTCTGCGCAACGGTGGGCGCTCCGTTCCGCCTTCGCGGCCTCGGTGATTTTCTCCAACTCGGCGGTCGCGGCGGCGGACGCCTGCGGACTGGGCTCTGGTTCGGGGGCCCGCAGCTGAGTGGAGTGCCTGGTCACGCAGCGTTCCACGGCTTCGGTGAGGTTGTGGTAGAGGTGCCAGCGGTCTGCGACTTGCACGGCATCGGGGGCTCCGAGGCGGGCGCCTTCGGCGTAGCCGCTGGCGCGGTCCCGGCAGATGATCTCGACGCCGGGGTGGTCGGCCAGCCAGCGGGCCAGGGTCGCCGATTCGCGGTCAGGGAGCAGGTCGATCGGGCGACGGGTCTCGACGTCGATCAGCACAGTGCCGTAGACGTGGCCCTTGCGCAGGGCGAAGTCGTCGACGCCGAGCACGCGCGGTGTCACGGTCGGCGGATCGGGCAGGGCCCGGATCAGCCGCAGCAGAGTGGAACGGCTGACGTCGGCGCTCAGCGCTTCGGCCAGCCTGGCGCCGGCGCGTCCGGCCAACATCAGCGCGACCACCTGCAAGACGGTGTGCAGCCGCTGACTACGCCGCCCGTGCCGGAAGGTGAGTCCGTTGATCTGCTCGACGAACGTCGCTCGGGGGCAAGCCGCGACCGGGCAGCGGAAACGCCGGACCTGCAAGTGCACGACCACCGGCCGCCCACCCACCGCAGCGTCCGCCAGGCGACGCTCGTACCCGCTGTGGACCCGCCGCGATGTTGCCCCGCAGCTCGGGCAGGCGGCGTCGCCCGCGCGCGCACGGGCCGTCACGGTGATCGCTTCCTCACTCAGCTCGACATCGTCGACCCGCAGGCCGTCCAGGTCGGCGAACAGGACTTCCTCGACCTCTATATCGCTCACAGACCTGGATCGTCAGGTATGCAGCGACGACGGTGCGGGGGAGCACCGAAAGTGATCACAAGTTGTC
>NZ_JBQOUX010000239.1:0-1405 GCF_052216785.1 Streptomyces sp. JW3
CGATGAGCATTCAGGTTTCGCCGCAGCTGAACAATCTGCTGTTCGTGCTGATCGGCGAGAAGATGCTGCAGGCCGACGAGGACAAGGCGTTCGCCAACGGCAAGCCCTACGGGCGGCTGTCGCGGCGGGTGCGGGACCTGTCGGACCTGATCGAGCAGACCGCGGGCGGGGTCGGGCGCTCGCTGCCGCCGCAGGTGGGCAACCAGTACGTGCGGGCCATGCACCTGTTCCTGGACAACGGCGGCTCGAACTACCTGAAGGACTTCTCCGACCAGCTCGATGACCTGGAGAAGGCCCGCACGCAGTCCTCCATGGACATCATGGAGGCGAAGTGGCAGATCATCGCCGAGCTGATCCGGCTGCTGATCGAGCTGGCCATCATCATGGCGCTGTCCGTGTTCACCGGCGGGTCGGCGGCCAGTCAGGCGGCGGTGGCCAAGGCGCGCAGCCGGGTGGCGATCCTGACGCTGCTGGACTGGCTGATGAAGCGCACGCATCTGCTGCCAACGCTCACGGAGGCGATCGAAGAGGCGTTCATGACGTTCGCGGTGCGCCTGGCGATGATGCTGGGTGCGCCCAAGGGGCGCCGGCCGGACGGCTTCGACTGGTCGCAGATCGTGCAGGACGGTGTCTTCGGCGCGTTCACCGGTCTCTTCCACGGGTTCTTGAACGACATCGCCAACGGCCTGAAGAACAACTTCCGCAACATCTGGGACAGCCGGAACAACCCGTTCAAGGACCTCGACGGCAACGGGAGCAACGGAAGTAAGTTCAACGACAAGTTCGACAACAATCTGCTGAACGACACCCCGAATCCCCGGCCGACCCCGGACCCGACCCCCACCCCGAACCCCCGGCCGACCCCGGACCCGACTCCGACTCCGCGCCCGGCCCCGGACCTGGGCGACCGGATCGGGCACGAGATCGGGGAGGACATCCAGCACTTTTTGACCGAGGGCGGTGCGGAGGCGCTGGGCGAGATGGCCACGGCGGCCATCTTCCACTTCCCCACCGACGGACCGATGACGTTCCTGGGCGGCGGGCTGAGCGCGGTCAGCGAACGGCATCTGGGGCAGGGCGCGGCGGCCTTCGGCAACAAGTTCAACATCAACACGCCGCCGACGGTGAACTCGGTGCCGCCGCCGGACACGTCGGACAGCGGTGACTCGACATCGGACGACGAGACGCACTCGGGCGGCGGCGGCAACGGGCCCGGCACGCCTGGACCGGGACCGGTGACCTCCACACCCGGCGGCGGCGACCGTGACGGCTCGGGCGGTACGGACCGGCCCTCGACCCAGTCCGCCGACCTGGACCTCGGCCTGACCGACGGCGGCATCAACGGCAACGGCCCGCTGGACGTCGATCTGGCCGACGTGAACATCGACGGCCCCGACATCACGGC
>NZ_JBQOUX010000023.1:0-82620 GCF_052216785.1 Streptomyces sp. JW3
GCAGATAGGCGGCGCCGGCCAGCAGCGCGGCGGTGATCAGCGCGGCGGCCCAGCCGGGCAGCCCGATCGCCAGCGCGAGACCCACGGCGAGTGCCACGGCCGCGCCCGCGTAGAGCGCGGCGGCGCCGGACGCCGCGTACAGCGTCGCCGTACGACGCTGCTTGCGGGTCTGCTCGCGCAGCTCGTCCCGGATGGTCTCCCGGGCCACCTGGGCCAGTTCGTCGACCAGGTGCTTGTCCAGATGCTCCAAGTGTGCCATTCGGTCGTCCATGGCTGCCGGGTACCCGCAACCCGGCGGTCCATGGGCGGGGCGCCGCCGACGCCAACTAGGCTTTTCCGCATGGACATTCTGGGAGCCACCCTGCGCATCTACGTCGACGACCTGGACAAGGCGATCCCCTTCTACGAGGGTCTCGCCGGCGGCCGAGCCATGCGGTTCGAGCGCGGCGGCGTCCAAGTGGCGGCGGTCGGCTGCTTCTTGCTGATGAGCGGCCCGGAGTCTCAGCTGGAGGTGTTGCGCAAGGTGGTCGCGACGATCGCCGTGACCGATGTGGAGGAGACGGCCCGGGTGCTGACCGAACTCGGCGGCGAGGTCGTCGCGGGCCCGCTGCCGACCCCCGCCGGCCGCAATCTGATCGCCCGTCATCCGGACGGCGCGGTGTACGAGTACGCCGACCGCCGGGCCTGACACGGCCCCTGCGCGGGACCGCCGGGCCTGACACAGTCCCCGCGCGGATCAGCCGGACGGGACCGTCTCGGCGGTGATCGCCCACCGCTGGTGGTCCCGCCAGGCCCCGTCCACGTGCAGCATCCGGGGTGAGAAGCCCTCCAGCCGGAAGCCGCAGGCGCGGGCCAGCGCGATGGAGGCGGCGTTGCCCGGCTGGACGTTGATCTCCAGCCGGTGCAGCCGCATCGGCCCGAAGGCGTACCGCACGACGAGGCCGAGCCCTTCGCGCATCAGCCCGCGCCCGGCGGCGTGCGCGAACGCCCCGTAGCCGAGCGCGCCGCTGAGGAAGCCGCCCTCGACGATGTTGTTGATGTTGATGAACCCGGCGATACCGCCGTCGCCCAGGTCGCACACCAGGAACCCGGCCTTGCTCGGGTCCTCGATCAGCCGGCCCGCGTACTGCGCGTACGCCTCGGCGCTGTCCGGCGGGAACAGCCAGGGGTGGTGCAGATCCTTGCTCTGTCGGGTCCGGGCGGTGAACTCGGCGCCGTCGCCGAGCGTGAAGTGACGTATGCCCACCCGGGGGCCCGCGGCGAGGTAACGGCACGTGTCGTACGGCATCCCGTCACCCTACGCCGCACCTCAGCGCAGTGCCGGTGCGGCCAGGACCAGCGTGCCCGCGTCCGCGTCCAGCTCGGCCCGCACCCCGAACGGCATGGTCAGCGCGCCTTCGCAGTGCCCGAACCCGAAGTCCTCGGCGATGGGCACGCCGAGGCCGCCGAGCCGGTCCAGGAGCAGTGCCCGGACCCGGCCGGGGCTCTCGCACCCCTCCCAGGAGCCGAGCAGCACCCCGCGCACACCGTCCAGCCAGCCGGCCCGCAGGAGTTGGGTGAGGTAGCGGTCGAGGCGGTACGTCTCCTCCCCCACGTCCTCCAGGCAGAGCAGTCCGCCGCGCGCGCCGGGCCGGGCGTGGGCGGTGCCCAGTTCGGCGGCGAGCAGGCAGAGGCAGCCGCCGAGGGTGACGCCCCGGGCCCGGCCGGAGACCAGCGGCGTCCCGCCGGAGGTGATCGTGCGGACCGTCTCCGGGGCGAACAGGGTGGCCTTCAGGTGCTCCTGGGCCCGGCCGTTCTTCAGGAAGTCGACGCCCGCCGCCATCGGCCCGTGCAGGGTGACCAGGCCGAGCCGGACGGCGAACGCCTCGTGCAGCGCGGTGATGTCGCTGAAGCCGACGAAGACCTTGGGTCCGGCGGCGCGCAGCGCGTCCCAGTCGAGCAGGTCGACGACGCGCTGGGCGCCGTAGCCGCCGCGGGCGCACAGCACCGCGTCGATGGACGGGTCGCACCAGGCGCTCTGGAGGTCGGCGGCCCGGTCGGCGTCGGCGCCGGCCAGGTAGTCGAAGGTGCCGTGCCGGTCCAGGACGTGCGGGGCGAGCACCGGGTCGAGGTCCCAGCCGCGCAGCACGTCCAGGCCGGCCTGGAGCCGCTCCTCGGGCACCGGTCCGCTGGGCGCGACGACGGCCACCCGGGCGCCGGGGGCCAGTCGCGCGGGCCGGGTCAGGTCGTTCACTCGGTCAGCTCCAGGGTGGGGATGCCGGGCACCTTCAGCCCGAACACCTGCGCGTACAGGGAGAGTTCCGCCTCCAGGGCGCGGACCAGGGTGGCCGCCTTGCGGAAGCCGTGCCCCTCGCCCTCGAAGGTGAGGTAGGCGTGCGGCACGCCGCGGCCGGCCACGCGGGCCAGGAACCGTTCGCACTGCGCGGGCGGGCAGATCACGTCGTCCAGCCCCTGGAGCAGCAGGAACGGCGCGGTGACCCGGTCGGCGTGGGCGGCGGGCGAGCGCTGCGCGTACCGGGCGGGCACCTCGGCGTACGGGCCGATCAGGGACTCCAGGTAGCGGGACTCGAAGTCGTGGGTGTCACCGGCGCCCCAGCTGGTCAGGTCCAGGACGGGGTACAGGATCGTGCCGCAGGCGTAGACGTCGGTGGTGGCCAGCGAGGCGGCGCCGGTCCAGCCGCCCGCGCTGCCGCCGCGCACGGCGAGCCGGCTGCGGTCGGCGGTGCCCTCGGCGGCGAGGGCGAGCGCGACGGCCGCGCAGTCCTCGACGTCGACCACGCCCCACTGCTCGCGCAGCCGCTCGCGGTACTGGCGGCCGTGTCCGGTGGAGCCGCCGTAGTTGACCTCGGCGACGCCGATGCCCCGGGAGGTGAAGTAGGCGATCTCCAGGTCGAGGACGAGCGGGGACCGGCTGGTGGGGCCGCCGTGCGCCCAGATGACGTACGGCGGGAGTTCGTCGGCGGGGGCGACGCAGCCGGGGTGGTGCGGCGGGTAGACGTGCGCGTGCACCTCGCGGCCGTCGGGTGCGGTGAAGGTGCGGATCTGCGGCTCGGGGTAGTGGGCGGGGTCCACGGCGTCGTCGTGCGCGGCGCCGATCACCCGGGCCCGGCCGGTCCGGGCGTCCAGTTCGACCACCTCGTAGGCGCTGCGCGGGCTGGCGCCGACCGCCGCGATCCTCCCCCACCCTACGGTCGGGGGGACCCCCATCTCGCTTCGCTCGCCGTACGCGGCGATCCCGGCGGCGAACTCGGTCCACGGGCCGGCCGCGTCGACCACCTCGCCGGTCTCCGGGTCGAGGACGCCGAGGGCGGTGGCGCCGCGCCCGTGCACGACGGCGACCAGGCCGTTGTCCAGCGGCGCGAACCAGCGCAGGCCCAGCTTCCACAGCGGCCCGCCGAACTCCTCCTCGCGGGGGCACAGCGGCCGGCCGTCGCGGTACAGGTTCCACCAGCCGGTGCGGTCACTGGAGTACAGCAGGTGGCCGTCGCGGTCCCAGTCGGCCTGCGCGATGGACTCCTCGGGGCCGCCCGCGACGGTCCGGGCCGGGCCGAAGGTGCCGTCGGCGGCGACCTCGGCGACCAGCAGTTCGGTGCCGTCCCAGGGCATCCGGGGGTGGTCCCAGGCCAGCCAGGCCGCCTGCCGTCCGTCCGGGGCGAGCCGGGGCCCGGTGACGAACCGGTGCCGCCCGTCGCTCAGTTCGCGTACGGCCGCGCGGTCCTCGGCGGCCGAGCCGTCCAGCGGTACGGCGGCCAGGACGCGGCGTACGTCGCCGGGTCCGGCGCCGGTGAACTCCTCCAGCACGCACCACACCTCGCCCCGCGCCGGCAGCGGCTGCGGCTCCGCCCAGCGCAGTCCGCCGCCGACCGCCGAGACGGGGGTGAGCGGGCGCGGCGGACCGCCGCCCGGCCGCCACCGGTACAGCCGCTGGTCGGCGAAGTTCACGAACACAACCAGCGGACCGTCACCGTCCGGCACCGCCGCCCAGGACCGGCCGCCGTACTCGATGACCCGGCTGCGCACGTTCCACGGGGCGGGCAGCAGGTCCTCCTCGGCGCCGTCCGCGCGCCGCCTCACCAGGGCCCGCCGGCCGCCCTCGGCGGGCCGGGGCTCGGTCCACCACACCTCCGCGCCGACGAAGCCCACCTCGTCGGGGCGCCCGTCGTGCGCGGCGGCGAGCGCCGCGTCGATGGGCGAGGGCCACGATCCGTACGCCAGGGTCCGCACTGTCTCCCCCACTCGCTAAGCCGTCCGCAGGAACCGGTCGAGCACCCGCACCCCGAAGTGCAGCGCGGCCACGGGGACCCGTTCGTCCACCCCGTGGAAGAGCGCCTGGTAGTCGTAGCCCTCGGGCAGCCGCAGCGGGGTGAAGCCGTAGCCGGTGATGCCGAGCCGCGAGAACTGCTTGGCGTCCGTGCCGCCCGACATGCAGTACGGCACCACGTGCCCCTCCGGCGCGAACTCCTCGACGGCGGCCCGCATCCGGGCGTACGTCGGGGAGTCGACCGGCGACTGGAGGGCGACCTCGCGGTGGGCGAACTCCCAGTCCACGTCGGGTCCGGTGAGCCGGTCCAGGGTGGCCCGGAACTCGTCCTCGCCGCCGGGCAGATAGCGTCCGTCGACGTAGGCGGTCGCCTCGCCCGGGATGACGTTGAGCTTGTAACCGGCGTCCAGCATGGTCGGGTTGGCGCTGTTGCGGACGGTCGCCTCGACCAGCTTGGCAGCCGGCCCGAGCTTGTCAAGGAGCGCGTCCACGTCGCCGAGGTCGGTCTCGATGCCGTACAGCGCGGCGAGTTCGGTGAGCGCGGCGCGGACCGTGGGGGTCGGCCGCAGCGGCCACTCGTGTTCACCGATCCGGGCGACGGCGGCGGCCAGCCGGGTGACCGCGTTCTCCCGGTTGACCTTGGAGCCGTGGCCGGCCCGGCCGCGCGCGGTGAGCTTCAGCCAGCCGGTGCCGCGTTCGCCGGCCGCGATCGGGTAGAGCTGCCGGCCGGCGCCGTCGTGGAAGGTGAACGCGCCGGACTCGCTGACCCCCTCGGTGCAGCCCACGAACAGCTCGGGATGGTGGTCGGCGAGGAACCCGGAGCCGTCCTCGGCGCTGGCCTCCTCGTCGGCGGTGAACGCGATCACCACGTCCCGCCGGGGCCGCACCCCGTGCCGGGCCCAGCCGCGCACGACGGCCAGGATCATCGCGTCCATGTTCTTCATGTCGACCGCGCCGCGCCCCCAGACGACGCCGTCGCGGACCTCGCCGGAGAACGGGTGCGTGCTCCAGTCGGCGGCCTCGGCCGGCACCACGTCCAGGTGGCCGTGGAGCAGCAGCGCGTCGGCCGCCGGGTCGGTGCCCTCGACCCGGGCCACCACGTTCGTACGGCCTTCGGTGCGCTCCAGCAGGACGGGTTCGAGGCCCGCCTCGGCGAGCCGCGCGGCGGCGTACTCGGCGGCCGGGCGCTCCCGGCAGTCGCCGCCGCCCCGGTTGGTGGTGTCGATCCGGATCAGGTCGGAGGTGAAGCGGACGACCTCGTCGAGGGCCTGTTCGTCAGCCATAGGTCTCCTCCACGGCGGCCGAGGCGATCGTGGTGACCGCCTTGAAGGTCCGGATGCCCTCGTACATGGTGCCGGTGGTGTACGCCACCTTGCGCTCACCGACCCGCTCGACGCCCGGCACCACGGTCGAGGCGGCCGCCAGGTGCTCGGCGTCGAACTCGACCGCGACGGTGAACGGGCCGCCGTCGACCGGCTCGTGCCGCACCGCGAGCGACGCCGCCTCCTTGGCCGCCGCCCGGATGTCGGCGGCGGTCCGGGCGGGCGTCCGGCACACCGCCGCGTACCGCGAGACATGGTCCTTGACCGCGACCTTCAGCGCCTCGGGCGCGTATCCGAGGGCGTCCTCGCAGGCCACGTCGTCCCCGGTGACCAGCACCACCGGGACGCCGTACTCCGCGACGACATGCGCGTTGAGCAGCCCCTCGCTGGCCCGTACGTCGTTCAGCCAGACGCCGGTGATCTGGTTGGCGAGGTAGGTGTGGGCGAGCACGCCCTCCATGCCCGCGCCCGCGTGGTAGCCGACGAAGGCGATGCCGTCCACGTCGCCGTGCTGCACGCCCTCCACCATGGACAGCGCCTTGTGACGGCCGGTGAGCATCTGCGCGCGTTCGTCCAGCCGTTCGAGGAGCAGGTTGCGCATGGTCCAGTGCGCCTCGTTGACGAGGACCTCGTCGGCGCCGCCGTCCAGGAAGCCGCGTACGGCGGCGTCGACGTCCGAGGTGAACATCGACCGGCACCGCTCCCACTGCGGCGTCCCCGGCAGCACGTCGGCCGGCCAGGTCACCCCGGTGGCGCCCTCCATGTCGGCGCTGATCAGGATCTTCATGCACAGGACGCTACAGGCCGCCGAATGGGGTGGCCAGGGCATCGGGGTTCAGCGTTGCCGCTCCGGGAGGCGGCGGACGAAGTCCAGCAGCAGGGCGCAGAACACCGTGGGCTGTTCCAGCGGCGCGAGGTGCCCGGCGGCGGGGATGACCACGGCCTGGCCCGCGCCGAGGTCGCGGGCCAGTCCCTCGCCGCCCTCGAAGAAGTCGGGCATGTCGTGTTCACCGACGCCGACCAGGGCGGGGACGGTCAGGGTGCGCAGCGCCGCCGTTCCTTCGCCGAGCGGGTCCGCCGCCAGTGGCGGCTCGCCGTGGGCGAGTTGTTCGCCGAGCCGGCGGCGGAGCATACGGGCGGTGTGCGCACGTACTTCGTCGCTCGCGCCGGCCGAGGTCCACGCCTCGACGCCGGCTGTCACCGCCGCGTCCAGGTCGCCGGCGGCGAGCGCCGTCCGTTCGGCGTCCCAGGCGGCTCGCAGCCGTGGGGAGGCCGGCTGGTCGTGCGGCCGGTATCCGACGAGCACCAGGCCCTCGACCCGCTCGGGTGCCGTGACGGCGGTCTGGAGCGCCACCAGGGCGCCGAGCGAGTTCCCGGCCAGGACGAAGCGGTCGGCGCCCAGGTGGTCGAGCGTGTCGAGGACGTCCGTCCAGGGGGCCACCGCACGGTCTTCGGGCACGAGCGCGTCGCCATGGCCGGGCAGGTCCAGGGCGATGGCCCGCACCCCGGCGCCGGCGAGCAGGGGCAGATGGGCGGCCCACATGGTGCGGTCGGTGGGACGAGCGTGCAGCAGGACGACGGGACGGCCTCGGCCCGCTTCCTCGGAGGGCAGCAGCATGGCAGCTCTTCTCTTCGGCAGGAAAAAACAGGAAAAAAGGGGGGGGACAGGAGGCGAAGGAGGCGGGAGGCCCGTCGCGCCCCCGGAACGGCCGTTACGCCGCGGCGGTCAGTTCGTCGGTCTCCGCGTCGGTCAGCCGCAGGGTCGCCGCCGCCAGGTTCTCCTCCAGGTGCGCGACCTTGGAGGTACCGGGGATGGGGAGGACGACCGGGGAGCGGGCCAGCAGCCAGGCCAGGGCCACCTGCGACGGGGCGGCGTGGTGGGCGGTCGCGATCCGGTCGACCGGGCCGCCGGGGCGGGCCAGTCCACCGGCGGCCACCGGCGCCCAGGGAATGAAGCCGATGCCGTGGCGGGCGCAGTACTCCAGGACGTCGGCGGAGCCGCGGTCGGTGAGGTTGTAGCGGTTCTGGACGGTGGCGATCTCCGCGATCGTGCGGGCCTGCTCGATCTGGCCGACGGTGACCTGGGACAGTCCGATCGCGACGATCCTGCCCTCGTCCTGGAGCTTCTTCAGCTCGCCGACCTGGTCCTCCAGCGGGACCCGCGGGTCGACGCGGTGCAGTTGGAACAGGTCGATGTGGTCCACGCCGAGCCGGCGCAGACTCATCAGGGCCTGCTGGCGCAGGTACTCCGGGCGGCCGACCGGCGGCCACGCCGCCGGACCGAGGCGCACCAGTCCCGCGTCCGTCCTGATCACATCGGGCCCGTTGCGGGTCAGCCCGGCCTTGGTCGCGATCAGCACGTCGTCGCGGTAGGGATGGACCGCCTCCCGGATGATCTCCTCGCTCACATACGGGCCGTAGGAGTCCGCGGTGTCGATCAGCCGCACGCCGGATTCGACGGCGCGGCGCACCACCCGGACGCACTCCTGACGGTCGTCGGGCTCACCCCACACCCCGAGTCCGGTCAGCCGCATGGCGCCGAAACCGAGCCGGGGGACCTGCTTGCCGGCTATCTCGAAGGTACCGGCGGCGTCGGACAGAGCGGCGGTCATGATCGGGACACTCCTTCCTCCGCGGCAGCGGCCCGGTCCGTCACGGCCGCTTCCCGCTCGGCCGGCCGGCGGAGCAGGACCAGGGCGTCGGCGTCGGCGCTGCCGGGTTCCGCGCTGTAGACGGACAGGTGCTGTCCGGGAGCGCTGGTGACGGCGAGCGCCTCGAAGTGCAGCCGCATCTCCCCGACCCGCGGGTGCCGGAAGTGCTTGTCCTCGTGGGTACGGGGGCGGACCTCGTAGCGCGCCCACAGGCCGGTGAACGCGGGGCTGCGCACGCTCAGTTCGCCGACCACCCGCTCGATCCGCTCGTCCTGCGGGAACTGCGAGGAGGAGGCCCGCAGGTTGCCCACCGCGATCCGGGCCGCGTGGTCCCAGTCGGCGTAGAACTCGCGCGCGAAGGGGTCCAGGAAGATCATCCGCAGCAGGTTGTCGTACCGGACGAAACCGCCGTACAGCTCCCGCGCCATCGCGTTGGCCGCCAGCACGTCCTGCGCGGCACCGACCACGAAAGCCGGCTCCTCGCGCATGCCGTCCATCATCCGCAGCAACTGCGGGGCGACAGTCGTCGCGGCGGCCGCCGTCCCGAAGGCGGACCGGCCCAGCCGGAAGAGATGGGCGGCCGCCGCGTCGTCCAGCCGCAGCGCCACGGCGATCGCCCGCAGCACCTGCTCGGACGGGTGCCGCTCACGGCCCTGCTCCAGTCGGATGTAGTAGTCCGTGCTCACCCCGCCCAGCAGCGCCACCTCGTCACGCCGCAGCCCCGGCACCCGCCGCGGCCCGTCGTCGGGTACCCCCACGTCTCCCGGCGCGAGGGCCGCCCGGCGGGCGCGCAGGTAGTCACCGAGTTCGTTCACGCTTTCCATGACCGCCACGCTAATCGCGGCCGGTCATCGGGGCGTGGGTGCGCCGCACCCACCCGGCGGGCTCAGGGTGCCGAGCGCAGGGTGACGGCGGCTTGCCGGACGAGCCAGTGCTCGGCCTGGTCGAAGGTCCAGCCGTTGTCGTCGACCAGCGTGAAGAAGCCCGCGTAGCCGAAGTAGAACCACAGCACGTCGGCCGCCTGCCGCACCGTGCGGCCGGGGTGCAGGCCGCCGACCTCGTGGAGCCGCTCGGCGAGGGCGAGGACCGCCTCCCGGTACCGCCCGGTCGCGACGCGCAGCCCCTCGGCGACCGCGGTGTGGTGCGGGGCGGTGGCCAGTGCCACCCGCATGATGTCCCCGTACTCCTCACGCATGCTCCGCACCGTGGCGGCCGCGTTTCGCAGGATCTCGTCCGGGTCGGTGAGTTCCGCCCCGCGGCGGCGGGTCTCCGCGACGATCGGGGCCTGGCTCCACAGGTCGACGAGCGTACCGATCAGCCCCTGCTTGCCGCCGCCGACCGCGTAGACGGTCGCGGGCGCGACCCGGGCGGCTTTGGCGATGTCCTCGACGGTGGTCGCGAAGTACCCCTGCTCGGCGAAGATCCGGCGGGCCGCGTCGACGATGGCGGCGCGGGTCGCTTCCGCGTACTCGGCGCGCCTGCTGGTGGGCGATGAAGTCATGGTCCGGCGAGCTTAGCCGGTGAGGTGCTTCCAGAGCTGTCAGCCATTGATCAGAGATTGACTCCAATGAGCCGAGCGATACTCTGAAACCCGTCAGCGACCGCTCTTCGAGGCGAAGGCAGCCCCCGTGACCACATCGACGAACGAACCGGCCGACAAACGGACGGCCCGGCTGGCCGACACCCTTCGCCGCACCGTCGACGTCGACCGGATCGTCACCTCCGGGCCCGCCTACGACGCCGGCGTGCACGTGTGGAACGGCGCGGTCGCACACCGCCCCGGCGTGGTCGTCCGCTGCGCCGGCGCCGCCGACGCCCGAGCGGCGGTGCTGGCCGCCCGGGAGCACGGTGTCGCGTTCTCGGTGCGCGGCGGCGGGCACGACTGGGCCGGCCGGGCGCTGCTCGACGGCGGCCTGACCATTGACCTGTCCGGCCTGCGCTCGGTGCGGGTGGACCCGGCCACAGGGGTGGCCGAGCTGGCCGGCGGCGCGACCGGCGCCGACCTCGCCCGCGCCGCCCAGCCCTTCGGCCTGACCGCGGTGACCGGCACGGTCGGCTCCGTCGGCATGGTGGGCCTGAGCCTCGGCGGCGGCTACGGGCCGTTGAGCGGCCGGTTCGGGCTCGCCCTGGACAACGTGCTGTCCGCGGACGTGGTGCTCGCCGACGGCTCACTGGTCACGGCCGACGCCGAGCACGAGCCGGAGCTGCTGTGGGCGCTGCGCGGCGGTGGCGGCAATTTCGGTCTGGTCACCGCGATGCGCGTCCAGCTCCACCGGCCCCCGACGCTGCTGTCCGGCCGCATCCTGTTCCCCTGGGCGCAGGCGTCCTCGGTGCTGGCCCGGCTCGCCGAGCTGGTGCCCGAGGGGCCCGACGAGCTGACCGTGCAGTGCGGCTTCCTCGCCGGCCCGGACGGGGCGCCCGTGGTGTTCGTCATACCTACGTGGAGCGGCGACGACGACCGGGCCGGCGAGGCGACGCTGGCCCGGCTCACCGCCCTCGGCGAGCCGCTGGTCGCCCGGCTCGGCCGCACCACCGGCCTGGACCTGCTGGCCGGCACCGACGCGATGTTCCCGTTCGGCAAGCACGTCGAGATCCGCCCGCGGACGGTCCCCGTCCTCACGCCCACCGTGCGGGCGGCCCTCGTCGACGCGGGCGACACCCTGACCTCGCCGCTGTCCGCCGTGTCCCTGCACAGCCTGCACGGCGCCGCGTCCCGGACGCCCGCGACCGACACGGCGTTCGCACACCGCGCCCCCCATCTCATGGTGGAGACCATCGCCCGCTGGGAACCAGGCGATCCCCGGGAACCGGAACACCGCGCGTGGGCCCGTGACCTGTCCACGGCACTGGCGGCCGAGGCCGCGCCGGGTGGTTACCCCAATCTGCTCGGCCCCGACGAGACCGAGCAGATCGCGCACGCCTACGGACCGAACACCGAACGACTGCTCGCGGCGAAGCGCCGATTCGACCCCGACGGGGTGTTTCACGCGACTCCCCTGCCGGTCCTGACCGGCAGGACCGAACCGGGTCCGGGTCATGACGTGACGAACAAGACGAACAAAGGGTGAGGCATGAACGACGACGTCGAGCAGAACGACGATCCGCTGGCCGTCCTGGAAGGGCAGGCATGGGCGTTCGCCGCGGCGGTCGCGACCTTGCGGGAGGCCGGCACGGGCTCGTTGGAGAAGGCGCTGGCGGCCGACCCGGCACGCACCGCGGTGCTGGAGGCCGCGGGTGTGGTGCGCCGCGAGGGGGGCGAGGCGGTCGCCGTGCCCGCGCTGCGGGTCGGCGCCGGCTCCTCCAACGCGGCGTCCGCCCGGCTCAGTTCCCTGCGGCAGGCGCTCGCCGCCGCCGACGGCGAGGCCGCGACGGGGTGGGCGGCGCAGAGCGACGACGTACTGCTCGATCAGGGGCGTGCCTCCGCGGCCACCGGGCACGCGCTCGCCACCCGTCTGGTGCCCGCGCTGCCGGGACTGGCCGAGCGGGTCGCCGGCGCGGGCAGCCGGGTACTGGACATCGGCACCGGGACCGGGGCGCTCGCCCTCGCGCTCGCCCAGGACCTTCCGCACGTACGGGTGACCGGGATCGACAGCCTTGAGCGGGCGATCCGGCTGGCCCGCCGAGCACTGGACGCGGCGGGACCCGGCGCCGACCGGGTCGAACTGCGGCACCAGAACGCCGTCGATCTGCGCGAACAGGATCTCTACGACCTGATCTGGCTGCCCGCGCCGTTCCTCTCCCCCGACACGTTGCGGGCCTGCCTGCCACGCGTGGCGGCCGCCCTCACCGAAGGGGGGTGGCTGGTGGCCGGCACCAACCCGGCACCGCGCGAGCCGCTGCTCGCGGCCGTCGCGGACTGGAACGCGGCGCGCAACGGCGGCAGCGCCCTGACCTCGCACCGGATGACCGAGCTACTGGACGACCTCGGGTTCCAGGACCTGCGCCAGATCCCCACCGTGCCCGGCGGCCCGGTACTCGTGGCCGGCCGCTGCCCCGACCGCACTGCCGCCCGGGTGGTCGAACCGAGCTGAGCCGGGCCGAAACCTCGGTCACCCCGCGCGCCCGGCGACCAGCCAGATCGACGGCAGTTCGATCCGGGTGCCGTCCGGCCGGTACTCCGTGGTGATCAGCGGCAGTTCGCCCTGTCTGAGCACCTCGAGGCCGGCCGCCCGCAACTGCTCCGGCACCGCGTCGTCGACGAGGGTGCCGGGCGCGATGCCGTGCCGCAGCACCGGCACCAGTTTGGGCGGTGGCCCGTCGGCGTCCTCGGCGAGCCCGGACAGCACGGTCACCGCCGCCTCGGACGGCTCGACCAGGAAGGCCCGGCCGCGTGTGCCGAGCAGGGCGGCGAGTCCGTCGGCCAGCGGCTGCCGGTCCTCGGGTTCGCACTGGTGCAGTACCCCGCGCAGATAGACGTTGGCGTCGCCCAGTTCGGCGTGCAGCGTCTGCACCTCGGTCTTGTCGGCGGCGTCCAGTTGCCGGTACCCGGCCTGCCCCGCCGGGTCGGCGCGCCGGGCATGGTCGAGCGCGGCGGCGGACAGGTCGGCGCCGACGACGTGCGCGAAGCGGTCGGCGAGGTAGCGGGTCTGGGTGCCGTTGCCGCAGCCGAGGTCCACCATCGGCAGGCCGGGATCGGTCAGGTGCGGTTCGAAGAGGGCGAGATGACGGCCGGCGGTCAGGGCCGGTTCCGCGTCCCAGAACACCGCGTGCGGCGCGTCGGGTGCCTCGCGCCAGAACCCCTCCCAGGCGTCCCGGTACCGTCTTGCCACGCTCATGCCCGACTCCCCAGGGTGCGACGGTCCGGCCCGTCCCGAGTGACGGACCAGTACGGTCTACCGCGCACCGGACCGGGCCACAAGCGGACCTCGGTTTCCTTCACGGGTCCTTCGACGTCGTTCACCGTCGGGAGGGACGGCGGGGCAGGGTCAGTTCACACCAGACGGTCTTGCCGGTGGCGGTGCGGCTGGTGCCCCACTCCCGGGCGAGGGTGCTCACCACCAGCAGCCCGCGCCCGCGCTCGTCGCCGGGGCCGGCGTCGAGCAGGGTCGGCAGTTCGTGGTCGTCGTCGTCCACCTCGCACAGCAGGGTGTCGCCGCACACCAGGCGCAGCACGACGGGGCGGTGGGCGTGCCGTACGGCGTTGGTGACCAGCTCGCCGACCAGCAGTTCGGCGTGGTCGACGAGCGGCGCCAGGTCCCAGGCGCGCAGCTGTTCGCGGACCGCCGCGCGGGCCCGGCGGACCTCGGCCGGCTCGCGCTGAAGGCGCCATTCGGCGACCGCGTCGGGGGCGATGCCGCCCAGCCGGACCATCAGCAGGGCCACGTCGTCCTTACGGCCGCCGCGCGAGGCGAGGGTGCGGGTGATGGTGTCGCAGGCGTCGTCCATGGCGGCGGCCGGGTGCGCGGCGGACGCGCAGAGCGTGGCCAGTCCGACGCCGATGTCCTCGCCGCGCACCTCCACCAGGCCGTCGGTGCACATCACCAGCCGGTCGCCGCTCGCCACCGGCACCCGGACCGCCTCGAACGCCACCCCGCCGACGCCGATCGGCGCCCCGGTGGGCAGGTCGATCAGCTCGCTGCGGCCGTCCGCGGCGCGCACCAGGACGGGCGGGATGTGTCCGGCGTTGGCGAGGTGCAGTTCGCCGGCGATCGGATCGTAGACGGCGTACAGGCAGGTGGCGAGGTAGGTGTCGCCGAGCCGCTGGGCGAGGTCGTCGAGGCCGCGCAGCAGTTGCGCGGGCGGCAGGTCGAGGCCGGCCATGGTCTGTACGGCGGTGCGCAACTGGCCCATCATGGCGGCGGAGTTGAGGCCGTGGCCCATGACGTCGCCGACCACCAGCGCGGTGCGGGCGCCGGGCAGTTTGACCGCGTCGAACCAGTCGCCGCCGACCCGGCCGAGCAGCGTGCCGGGCAGGTAGCGGGTGGCGATGTCGCAGCCCGTCATGCGGGCCGGGATGTGCGGCAGCATGCTGTCCTGGAGCGTCTCGGCGACGTTCTCCTGGTGGGTGTACATCCGCGCGTTGTCCAGGACCAGGCCGGCCCGGGCGGCGAGTTCGGCGCCGGTCACCCGGTCCATGTCGTTGAAGACGGTGCGGTCGGGGTGGCGCAGCAGGATCATGAAGCCGAGGACGACCTGCCGGGCCTTGAGCGGGACGACCAGCATGGACCGGCCGGTGATCAGCGGCCGGATGTCCCGCTTCTCGAACTGGGAGGCGACGGCGTGGCCCATCTCCTCGGTGATCCGGGGCACCAGGACGGGGTCGCCGCTGGTCATGCACTGGAAGAACGGGGTGTGCGCCGGGAACGGCATCGCCTCGCCGACCGGCACCACGTCGTCCCAGCGGCCCGGTTCGTCGGTGTGTTCGAGGGCGACCCGGTGCCACAGGGTGGTGGTGTCGGGCACACCGTCGGGGAAGCCCTCGCCGGCCACCACCTGTTCGCGCAGATAGGTACCGGCCACGTCGGTGAAGCGGGGCACGACGGCCCGGCTGACCTCGACGATGGTCTCGGCGAGGTCCAGGGAGGTGCCGATCCGGCCGCTGACGTCGTTGAGGAATTCAAGGCGCTCGCGGACGGCGGCGTACTCCAGGTCCTGCGTCTCGTCCAGCGGTTCGCCGGGCGGCGGTGGCTCGCCGGGGGACGGCGGCCGGGCGGTCCGCTGCCGGACGGCCCGCCGGGACACTCCCCAGTCGGGCGTGACGGGCACCCGGTGGTCCTGGCTGAACTCCAGCACGGGATAGCCGAGTTCGAGGATCTGGGCGACGATGCGGGCGCCTTCGCCGACGCTCATGCTGGGCAGGATCTCGGGCAGCCGGCGGGCCAGTTCGTCGGCGCCGGGGAAGTCGGTGTGCAGGGCGAAGCCGGGGGCGATCCGCTCCGCCACGGCCGCCGCGCCGCCGTCCGCCGGGCACAGCGCGCCCGCGTCGGCGGCGAGCACCAGCAGCCGCTCCCGCCCGGGGCCCACCAGCGGGTACGCCCACCACAGGACGTCGATGCGGCCCCGCTCGGGAACGGTGAGCCGGGCCCGGCCGGCGGACGGGTAGGACAGCCGTCCGCCGAGGGCGGAGGACTCCAGGTCGGGGCCCAGGGAGTCGTAGCCGGGGTGGCAGCCGAGCGGGAAGGGGTCGTCCGCCTCGGGCAGGGCGCCGGAGACGGGCAGCAGGTCGAGGGCCGGGCGGCCGATGGCCGCGTCCTTCGGGAGCGTGAACAGGCGCCGCGCGCCCCGGCTCCAGTGGGAGACCAGTCCGTCCCGGTCCACCACGGCCACGGCCAGCGGGATGCGGCCGGGCGCGGGCTGCTCGGTGCCACGGTCCATGGCGTCAGGCCCTCTCTCCCCGCGGCTCGGCAAGATCTGTGCACCGCCCTCACCACCGTAGAGCCGCGGCCTTGCGGGATGTGCGGGGAACCGGAAATCGGCGGCGCGGAAAAGCACCGGCGCGCGCCCCGCGCGCCGGTGGCACGGCGCGGTCCGCTCAGTCCTCGTGGCCGAGCTGGAGGTCGCGTTCGGTACGGCCGCCGCCGGCCACCTGGAGCACGGTGGCGACCGGCGGGTAGCCGGCGGCGATGACGGTGTACTCGCCGGACGACAGGTCGACGAACCGGAAGGTGCCGTCGGCCCCGGTGGTGAGGGTGTCGACGACGTTCCCGGCGGCGTCCAGCAGGGTCACCCGGGCGTCCTCGACGGGCCGTCCGCCGCCGGCCCGGACGGTGCCCTTGAGCACCGCGCCGCCCGCGAGTTCGATGTCCTGCCTGGTCTCCCGGGACGCCTGGACGGTGACCGGCAGCGCGGCCGGGCGGAAGGCGGGAGCGCTGCCGGCCAGGGTGTATTCGCCGGCGACCAGTTCGGTGATGACGTAGCCGCCCTCGCGGCCGCTGCGGGTCGAGGCGACCACCTCGCCGTGCACGTTGGTGAGGGTGACCATGGCGTCCCGCACCGGGGTGCCGTCGGCGGTGGTGACGGCGCCCGCGAGGCGTCCGGCGCCGCCGAGGACGACGTCGAGTTCGACCGGGCGTTCGCCGACGGTGACGGAGACGGCCTGCGGCTGGTGGCCGCCGGCCGCGGCGATCAGCACGTAGGACCCGGTGCCGGGGGTGGCCAGCGCGTACCGTCCGTCACCGCCGCTGGCGCCGCGCCCGATCTGCTGCCCGGCGGCATCGATGAGGGTGAGCGCCGCGCGGGGCACGACGGTGCCGTCGGGATGCTGCACCGTGCCGCAGACCGGGACGCCGCCGGGGTAGGGCGAGCGAAGCGAGGTGGGGGTCCCCCCGCCCGAAGGGTGGGGGAGGGCGGGCGGGACCGGAGCCATGGGCTGCGCGGTCTCCGTCGTCTCGGTCACGGGCGCGTTGTGGGACACGAGCGGTTTCTCCTTGAGGAAGAAGGCGAGGAACAGGCCGAGCACGAGCACCGGCACGAGGTACAGGAAGATCCGCGGCATGGCGTCGGCGTACGCCTGGATGTAGGCGTCGCGCAGCGCGGGCGGCAGCGAGTGGACGAGTTGCGGGGTGATGGCGTCGGCGTCCGGCAGCCCGGCACCGGCCGGCAGCCGCTCGGCGAGGGCGTCGGTGAGCCGGCCCGCGAACAGCGTGCCGAAGACCGCCGCGCCGACGCTGCCGCCGATCTGCCGGAAGTAGTTGTTGGCGCTGGTGGCGGTGCCCAGGTCGGCGGGGCGCACGGAGTTCTGCACGGCGAGCACCAGCACCGGCATCACCATGCCGATGCCGGCGCCGAGGACGAACATCCAGACGCTGTACTGGAGTCGGGGGGTGTCCACGTCGAGGCGGGAGAGCAGCCACATGCCGACGACGGAGAGGGCGCCGCCGAGGATCGGGTGGATCCGGTAGTGCCCGGTACGGCTGATCAGCTGTCCGGAGACGACCGAGGCGCCGACGATGCCGCCCATCATCGGCAGCATCAACAGCCCGGACTCGGTGGCGGAGGCGCCGTCGACCATCTGGAGGAAGGTCGGCAGATAGCTGGCGGCGCCGAACAGGGCGACGCCGACCACCAGGCCGACCAGTCCGGTGATGGTGAAGACGGAGTCACGGAACAGCCGCAGCGGGATGAGGGGTTCGGCGGCGAACCGCTCGGCGGCCAGGAAGAGCAGGGTGGCCGCGAGCGCCCCCGCGCCGAGCCCGAGGATGACCTCGGAGCCCCAGTCGTACTCGACCCCGCCCCAACTGGTCAGCAGCACCACACAGGTGGAGGCGGCGGCCAGCAGCAGCGCGCCGAGGACGTCGAGGCGGGCCCGGACGCGTGGCTTGGGCAGCTTCAGGACGACGGCGACGACGACCATGGTGAGCAGGCCGAAGGGGACGTTGATGTAGAAGCACCAGCGCCAGGAGAGGTGGTCGGTGAAGTAGCCGCCGAGCAGCGGTCCGGCGACCGAGGCGAGGCCGAAGGCGGCGCCGATCAGGCCCATGAACCGGGCGCGTTCGCGGGGCGGCACGATGTCCGCGATGATCGCCTGCACGCCGATCATCAGGCCGCCCGCGCCGACGCCCTGCACCGCGCGGTAGGCGATCAGCTGGTCCATGGTCTGGGCCCGGCCGGCCAGCGCGGAGCCGATGACGAAGACCAGGATGGCGAACTGGAAGACGCCCTTGCGGCCGAAGAGGTCGCCGAGCTTGCCGTAGATGGGCAGGCCCACGGTGGAGGTGAGCAGGTAGGCGGTGATCGCCCAGGACATCTTGTCCAGGCCGTGCAGCTCACCGACGATCTTCGGAAGCGCGGTGGCGACGATCATCTGCTCCAGCGCGGCGAGCAGCAGCGCGAGCATCAGGCCGATGAAGACCAGCCGGACCCGGCGCGGGCTGAGCGCGGCGGCCGGCGGCGGGGCGGTCGGGTCGGGGGGCGCGACGACGGCCGGCTCGTCCTGCACCAGAGTGATCCCGCCCACGTACCGCTCCCCTTAGTCGCAATTCGTCGCCTGAGCGCACCATTTCCGCTCAGGCGACAACTGCGAACACATGCGAGGGGTTACGGCGTCCGGCGCGGCCGCGCGCAGATCACTCGAACCGGTGAGGCGGCCGCCAACGGCCGCCCCACACGCGGCTCTTGGCTACTTCTCCACCTCGGCGGCGAGCTTGGCGAGCTCCGCGTCGTAGATCCGGGCCAGGCCCTTGGGGGCGAAGGTCTTCTCGAAGAAGCCGCCGATGCCGCCCGCGCCGTTCCACACCGTGGTGACGACGACGCGCGAGCGGCCCTCGCCGGACGGGGTGACCCGCCAGGTGGTGACCATCGAGGAGTTGCGGTCCTTCTCGACCAGTTCGCCGTCGGAGGGTTCGGTGACCTCCAGCAGGCAGTCGCGGATCCGCTTGCTGGTGGCCTGGAGCTTCCAGTGCACGACGGTGCCCTCGCCGTCACCACCCTCGCGGACCTCGTACTCGCTGAACTGCTCGGGCAGCAGTTTCGCGCGGGTGCCGCTGTAGTCGGCGAGCGCGTCGAACACCGTCTCCGCGTCGGCGGCGACGATCCGCTCGGTGGTGGCCTCGACCTGCGCCATCGGGTTCCTCCAGGGCCTGGTGCTGAGGGGTCGGGGCAAGCCAACCACCCCGCCGCCCGGCCACCAAATCGAAGGGCGTCCGGCGGCCAGGGGCGGCCCCCGGACCTCGGACCGCACGATCAAGGGAACGTATGTTCTATTCTGTGTTCCTGCACTACCGAGGAGGCACCATGCGCTGGGAGAACCTCTCCGAGTCCGGTCACGGCCGGGCGGCCGACGCCGCGCTGTTCGACGCGGACGCGGTCACCACCCGCACCTTCGAGGCGCCGGAGTTCCAGGGGATCACCTTCCACGAGGTGCGGGCCCGCTCGATCGTCAACCGGGTGCCGGGCGCCTCCCGGCTGCCGTTCGAATGGACGGTGAACCCCTACCGGGGGTGCACGCACGCGTGCGTCTACTGCTTCGCGCGCAAGACGCACAGCTATCTGGACCTCGACACGGGTCTGGGTTTCGACAGCCAGATCGTGGTGAAGGTGAACGCGCCCGAACTGCTGCGCCGCGCCCTGTCCTCGCCCTCCTGGCGGGGCGAGCACATCGCGATGGGCACCAACGTCGATTGTTACCAGCGGGCCGAGGGACGCTACCGGCTGATGCCGGGCATCATCGACGCCCTGACCGAGCGCGCGAACCCCTTCTCGATCCTCACCAAGGGCACGCTGATCCTGCGCGACCTGGACGCGCTGACCCGGGCCGCCCGAGTGACCGACGTCGGCATCTCCGTCTCGGTCGGCTTCACCGACGCCGCCCTGTGGCGCACCGTGGAGCCGGGCACGCCCGCGCCGGAGCGGCGCCTGGACGTCGTACGGGCGCTCGGGGCGCGCGGCATCGGCTGCGGGGTGCTGATGGCGCCGGTGATCCCGTTCCTCGGCGACGACCCCGGCCAACTGCGGGCGACGGTCCGGGCGATCGCGGCGGCCGGGGCGACCTCCGTGACGCCCCTCGTGCTGCATCTGCGGCCCGGCGCCCGGGAGTGGTTCATGGCCTGGCTCGGGCACCACCACCCGCACCTGGTGCGCCGCTACGAGCGGCTGTACGCGGAGGGCGCCTACGCCCCGAAGTGGTACCAGCGCCGGATCACCCGGCAGGTGCACGACCTCGCCCGGGAGTACGGCATCGGGCCGGCCCGCGCGGGAGCCTCCCGGCAGCTCACGGAACCGGCTGCTCCGGTACCGCCCGAGCCGACCCAGCTCACCCTGCTGTGAACTCTCACCCCGAGATCATTGGAGGGCAACAAGCGACCCGATTGGGTCAATTATTGGCAGGACATGTTCTGCAGGAGCGCTTGCTTTGTCGCGGACATGACCCCCCTGCCCGACACCTGTCTGTTGGCTTCGTCGGCCGTCCAGGTCACCGCATCGTGTCCGGCGTCCGGCGTCGTCCTCGTCCGCCCGGAGTTCCTGGTGACTCCTCCCCCTCATGAAGGAGGGGACTTCTCGCTAGGCCGGGTTGGCGTTGCGACGGACCAGCCCGGCCCGTAGGACGTTCAGGGCGCCCACTGTGTCCGCGTGCGCCTGGTGGCGGACTGTCGGACTGCCGGGCTGACGGGCCTGACGCCTCAGTTCCGTCGTGAGGGCAGCCGTTTCAGCGCCCGTACCGCCGCCGCCGCCAGGGCCGGGTGGGCCAGGGCCTCGTTGAGGACCGGGGCGGCCCGGGGGTCGGCGAGGGTGCCGAGGCCCTCGACGCAGGCGAGTGCCACCCGGCGGTACGGGTCGTGCGGGCGCAGCCGGCGGCGCAGGGTGGTGATCAGCGCGGGGACGGACTCGGGGGCGCGCAGTTCGGTCAGCAGGCGGACCGGGTGCAGGGCGTAGGCGACGCGCAGCTCGTTGGTGGCGAGCGCGGCGGCGGCGCGGGCGGTGCGGGGGTCGCCGAGCCGGGCGAGGGCGTACGCGGCGCTGGCACAGCGCGGCGGGTCGCGGTGGTTGAGCAGCAGTACGAGCGCCTCGAAGGCCCGCCGGTCGCCGGCCACGCCCAGCCGGAACGCGGCCAGTTCCCTGGCCCACAGCGGCTGTCCGGGCCCGGTGAGCACCTCGGCCAGTTCGCCGTGGTCGCCGGTCGCCACCAGCCGGCCGAAGGCCGGCGAGCCCCCCGACTCCGCCCGTAAACGCTCCGTGAGCGTACGCAACTCTTCGTCCATGGGACCGAGGCTAGAGGGGTCCTCGGCGGTATGGGACGTGGATCACCAACCCGGAGGTCTGGCGCGCTCGTTACCCGCAAGTTAGGCTCAGACGAGCGAGTGACCCACTCGTGTTCGTCTCGCGGCGGTCTGGTGACGCGGCCGCCGTGGGAGCAGTGCGACTCGGCCCGGGGACTGGGCCGGTCGGTCCGCCGGGCGTGCCCGCCAGTGAGCCCGGTGGCACCCAGTGCCGCGGTGTGGACGCTGTCGCAACGGCTGCCGCACCCCGCATGCCCCGCACCTCTCCCGTACGCCCCCGCGCGCCGTCCGGCGTGCCGGGCGCGTTTCCGTCGTCACCTTCCTGGAGTCCCGCGATGGCCGCTCCCCGCTCCGACGCTCCGCTCTCCGACACTTCCCGCGCCGCCACTCCCCCGTCCCCGCTCCGGACCGTCGCCGTGGTCGGCCTCGGCACCATGGGCACCGGCATCACCGATGTGCTGGCCCGGGCCGGCCGCGAGGTCGTCGGCATCGACATCGGCGAGGCCCAGGCCGCCAGGGCGGTCGCCGCGCTGGAGACCTCCACCGCCCGGTCCGTGGCCCGCGGCCGGCTGACCGAGCGGGAGCGCACGGACGCCCTCGCCCGGGTCCGGGTCGCCACCGACCTGCGGGCCGCCGCCGACGCCGACCTGGTGATCGAGGTGGCGCCGGAGTCGTACGAGGTCAAGCAGCGGATCTTCCGGGAACTGGACGGCATCGTGCGGCCCGGCACGATCCTGGCCACCGGCACCAACGCGCTGTCGGTGACCCGGCTGGCCGCCGACTCCGCGCACCCCGAGCGCGTGCTGGGCCTGCACTTCTTCAACCCGGCCCCGGCGATGAAGCTGGTCGAGATCGTCTCCTCGGTGCTCACCGCGCCCGGCGCCGTCGCGGCCGTCACCGACCTCGCGCTGGACCTCGGCAAGGAGCCGGTGGCGGTCGGCGACCGGCCCGGTTTCGTCGCCGACGGCCTGCTGTTCGGCTACCTCAACCAGGCGGCGGCGATGTACGAGGCGCGGTACGCCTCCCGGGAGGACATCGACGCGGCGATGCGGCTGGGCTGCGGCCTGCCGATGGGCCCGCTGGCCCTGCTCGACCTGATCGGCATCGACACCGCGCGCACCGTCCTGGAGGCCATGTACGCCGCCTCCCGCGACCGGCTGCACGCCCCCGCCCCGATCCTGCGCCAGCTCAGCGAGGCCGGCCTGACCGGCCGCAAGGCGGGCCGCGGCTTCTACACCTACGACGGTCCGGGCGGCACCACCGTCGTCCCCGACCCGCTCACCCCGAGCGAGAGCGCCGCCCCGGTCCCCGGCCGTGCGGTGCGCGCGGTGGGCGTGGCCGGTTCGGGCACGATGGCGTCCGGGATCGCCGAGGTGTTCGCGAAGGCCGGGTTCGAGGTGGTGCTCGCCGCCCGCAGCGCGGCGAAGGCCGAGGCCGCCCGGGCCCGGATCGGCAAGTCCCTGGCCCGGTCCGTCGACAAGGGCCGGCTGACCGCCGAGGCCGCCGCGCGCACGCTGGACCTGATCACGCCCACCGGCAGCTACGACGACTTCGCCGACGTCGACCTGGCGGTGGAGGCGGTCGCGGAGGACCTGGAGGTCAAGCGGCAGCTGTTCGCCACCCTGGACAAGGTCTGCAAGCCCGGCGCGGTGCTCGCCACCACCACCTCCTCCCTGCCGGTCGTCGCCTGCGCCCGCGCCACCTCGCGCCCGCAGGACGTGATCGGCATGCACTTCTTCAACCCGGCGCCGGCCATGAAGCTGGTCGAGGTGGTGCGCACGGTGCTGACCGCCGACGATGTGCACGCCACCGTCCGGGAGGTGTGCGCCAAGGTCCGCAAACACCCGGTGGACTGCGGCGACCGGGCCGGGTTCATCGTGAACGCGCTGCTGTTCCCGTACCTGAACAACGCGGTGAAGATGGTGCAGGAGCACTACGCGACCCTCGACGACATCGACGCGGCGATGAAGCTCGGCGGCGGCTATCCGATGGGCCCCTTCGAGCTGCTGGACGTGGTCGGTCTGGATGTCTCGCTGGCCATCGAGAAGGTGCTGCACCGCGAGTTCCGCGACCCGGGGCTGGCGCCGGCGCCGCTCCTGGAGCACCTGGTGGCCGCGGGCTGCCTGGGCCGGAAAACGGGCCGCGGTTTCCGCGAGTACGCCCGCTGACCGGGGCCGGCGCGGACCGGGGTTCTCCCGCCCGGGGGACCCCGGCCGTGCGCGGCGAGCTGGGCACATGCAGTACGTTCATGTTCATGTCCCAGCCCGCCAAGTCCACACGTACCCCAGCCGCGTCCGACGCGCCGGAGACCGCCGCCGGTGGCCGAGCCGCCGCCCAGCGGCTGAAAATGCGCCGGGAACTGGCGGCCGCCGCGATGGAACTGTTCGCGACGAAGGGGTACGAGGCCACCACCGTCGACGAGATCGCGGCCGCGGCCGGGGTCGCCCGCCGCACCTTCTTCCGGCACTTCCGGTCCAAGGAAGAGGCGATCTTCCCGGACCACGACGACACCCTGGTGCGGGCCGAGGCGGTGCTCAACGCCGCCCCCGCGCACGAACACCCGCTGGACACGGTGTGCCGCGGCATCAAGGAAGTCATGAAGATGTACGCGGCCCACCCGGACATCTCGGTGGCCCGCTACAAGCTGACCCGCGAGGTGCCCACCCTGCGCGAGGCGGAGATCGCGTCGGTGGCCCGCTACGAGCGCCTGTTCACCCGCTATCTGCTGGGCCACTTCGACGAGCACGTGCACGCCGACGACGCCAACGACGACCCGCTGCTCGCCGAGGTCGCCGCCTCCGCCGTGGTCACCGCCCACAACCACGTGCTGCGCCGCTGGCTGCGGGCGGCCGGGCAGGGCGACCTGGAGGCCCAGCTCGACCACGCCTTCGCCATCGTCCGCAAGACCTTCGGCACCGGCATCGGCGCCGGCCGCACCACCCCGCCCGCGGCGACCGCCTCCTCGGAGGGCGAGGTGCTGGTGACCGTCGCGCGCACCGACGCCCCGCTGGACGAGGTCATGCGCGCCATCGAACAGGCACTCAAGGAACGCTGACCGCTGGCATGAAAAAGGCGGCCACCCCTGCCGGGGTGGCCGCCTTTTTCATGCCCCCATTTTTCATGCCCCCATACCACCTTCTGATCGATCATCGCTCATCTGTTACGTAAAGATTTCATCTGAGAGCATTTTCTGGCACCGAGTGCCTTGCGGGGTGACACGGGGTGCCATACGTTGAAGTGGTCCGGGCAGTCCCCGCGGGGCCGTCGTCCCCGCGTCCCGGACGCCTGCGTCACAGGCACCCTTCCGACCCTCAGCAGCAGCACCGCACCGCCGGAGGCAACACCGTGACCGTGAAGGACATCCTGGACGCGATCCAGTCCCCCGAAGCGACCCCCGCCGACTTCGCCGCTCTGCCGCTCCCCGAGTCGTACCGCGCGATCACCGTGCACAAGGACGAGACCGAGATGTTCGCGGGCCTGGCCACCCGCGACAAGGACCCGCGCAAGTCGATCCACCTGGACGAGGTGCCGGTGCCCGAGCTGGGCCCGGGCGAGGCCCTGGTGGCCGTGATGGCCTCCTCGGTCAACTACAACTCGGTGTGGACCTCGATCTTCGAGCCGCTGTCCACCTTCGGCTTCCTGGAGCGCTACGGCCGGCTCAGCGAACTGACCCGCCGGCACGACCTGCCGTACCACGTCATCGGCTCCGACCTCGCGGGCGTGGTGCTGCGCACCGGACCCGGCGTCAACTCCTGGAAGCCGGGCGACGAGGTGGTCGCGCACTGCCTCTCCGTCGAGCTGGAGTCGAGCGACGGGCACAACGACACGATGCTCGACCCGGAGCAGCGGATCTGGGGCTTCGAGACCAACTTCGGCGGGCTGGCAGAGATCGCACTTGTCAAGTCCAACCAGCTGATGCCCAAGCCGGACCACCTAAGCTGGGAGGAGGCCGCCGCGCCGGGGCTGGTCAACTCCACCGCCTACCGGCAGCTCGTCTCCCGCAACGGCGCCGGCATGAAGCAGGGCGACAACGTGCTCATCTGGGGCGCGAGCGGCGGACTCGGCTCGTACGCCACGCAGTTCGCGCTGGCCGGCGGCGCCCACCCGGTCTGTGTCGTCTCCAGCGAGCAGAAGGCGGAGATCTGCCGTTCGATGGGCGCCGAGGCGATCATCGACCGCACCGCCGAGGGCTACAAGTTCTGGAAGGACGAGAACACCCAGGACCCCAAGGAGTGGAAGCGCTTCGGCAAGCGCATCCGCGAACTCACCGGTGGCGAGGACATCGACATCGTCTTCGAGCACCCCGGCCGGGAGACCTTCGGCGCCTCCGTCTTCGTCACCCGCAAGGGCGGCACCATCACCACCTGCGCCTCCACCTCGGGCTATATGCACGAGTACGACAACCGCTACCTGTGGATGTCCCTGAAGCGCATCATCGGCTCCCACTTCGCCAACTACCGCGAGGCGTGGGAGGCCAACCGCCTCATCGCCAAGGGCAAGATCCACCCGACCCTCTCCAAGGTGTACTCCCTCCAGGACACCGGCCAGGCGGCGTACGACGTGCACCGCAACCTGCACCAGGGCAAGGTCGGGGTGCTGTGCATGGCGCCCGAGGAGGGCCTCGGGGTGCGCGACGAGGAGAAGCGCGCCGTGCACGTCGACGCCATCAACCGCTTCCGGAACGTCTGAGGACACGCACATGAGCGACCGTCAGAAGGACCGGCCGTGGCTGATGCGGACGTACGCCGGCCACTCCACCGCCGAGGCGTCCAACGAGCTGTACCGGCGCAACCTCGCCAAGGGCCAGACCGGTCTGTCGGTGGCGTTCGACCTGCCGACCCAGACCGGCTACGACGCCGACCACGTGCTGGCCCGCGGCGAGGTGGGCCGGGTCGGGGTGCCGGTCGCGCACCTCGGTGACATGCGCCGGCTGTTCCAGGACATCCCGCTGGAGCAGATGAACACCTCGATGACCATCAACGCCACCGCCATGTGGCTGCTGGCGCTCTACCAGGTGGTCGCCGAGGAGCAGGGCGCCGACCTCACCAGGCTCAGTGGCACCACGCAGAACGACATCGTCAAGGAGTACCTGTCCCGGGGCACGCACGTCTTCCCCCCGGGCCCCTCGCTGCGCCTGACGACCGACCTGATCGCGTACACGGTCACCCACCTGCCCCGGTGGAACCCGATCAACATCTGCAGCTACCACCTCCAGGAGGCGGGCGCCACGCCGGTGCAGGAGATCGCGTACGCGATGTCGACGGCGATCGCCGTGCTGGACGCCGTACGCGACTCCGGGCAAGTGCCGCAGGAACGGATGGGCGATGTCGTCGGCCGGATCTCCTTCTTCGTCAACGCGGGGGTGCGCTTCGTCGAGGAGATGTGCAAGATGCGCGCGTTCGGCCGCATCTGGGACCGGATCACCCGTGAGCGGTACGGCATCGAGGACCCCAAGCACCGC
Organism: Streptomyces sp. JW3; assembly: GCF_052216785.1. Lineage (NCBI taxonomy): Bacteria > Bacillati > Actinomycetota > Actinomycetes > Kitasatosporales > Streptomycetaceae > Streptomyces > Streptomyces sp. JW3. The sequence continues at coordinate 26,349 of NZ_JBQOUX010000023.1, forward strand.
CGCTTCCGCTACGGCGTCCAGGTCAACTCGCTCGGGCTGACCGAGGCGCAGCCGGAGAACAACGTCCAGCGGATCGTGCTGGAGATGCTGGCCGTCACCCTGTCCAAGGACGCCCGCGCGCGGGCCGTGCAGCTGCCCGCCTGGAACGAGGCGCTCGGCCTGCCCCGCCCCTGGGACCAGCAGTGGTCGCTGCGCATCCAGCAGGTGCTGGCGTACGAGAGCGATCTGCTGGAGTACGGCGACCTGTTCGAGGGCTCGACGGTGGTCGAGGCGAAGGTGTCCGAGCTGGTCGAGCAGGCCGGCGCCGAGATGGAGCGGATCGAGGAGATGGGCGGCGCGATGGCCGCCGTCGAGTCCGGCTATCTGAAGTCGCGGCTGGTCGCCTCGCACGCGGAGCGCCGGGCCCGGATCGAGTCCGGCGCGGAGAAGATCATCGGGGTCAACGCCTTCGAGTCCACCGAGCCCAACCCGCTCACCGCCGACCTGGACACCGCGATCCACACCGTCGACCCGGCGGTGGAGGAACGGGTCGTCACCGCCCTCCAGCACTGGCGGGACACCCGGTGGCAGCCGCCGTTCAACCATCCGCGGTGCAGTTCGGCGCTGGACCGGCTGAAGGAGGCGGCGCGCGGCACCGGCAACCTCATGGAGGCCACCTTGGAGTGTGCCCGCTGCGGGGTCACCACCGGCGAGTGGGCCGGGGCGCTGCGCGAGGTGTTCGGCGAGTTCCGGGCGCCGACGGGCGTGTCGGCGGCGCCGGTCGCGGTGGCCGCCGAGGCGGGCTCGGCGCTCGCGGAGGTCCGCCGCGAGGTCGAGGCGACCGCCCGTGACCTGGGCGTCGGCAAGCTGCGCTTCCTGGTCGGCAAGCCCGGTCTGGACGGGCATTCGAACGGCGCCGAGCAGATCGCCGTACGGGCCCGGGACGCCGGCTTCGAGGTGGTCTACCAGGGCATCCGGCTGACCCCGGAGCAGATCGTGGACGCCGCCCTCGCCGAGGACGTGCACGCGGTCGGCCTGTCGATCCTGTCCGGTTCGCACGCGCGGCTCGTTCCCGACGTGCTGGAGCGGCTGCGTGTGGCCGGTGCCACAGATGTCCCGGTGATCGCCGGTGGCATCATCCCCAGCAGTGACGCCGCGGCGCTGCGGGAGGCCGGAGTGGCTGCGGTCTTCACCCCGAAGGACTTCGACATCACCGGCATCATCGGCCGGATCGTGGACGAGATCCGCCGCGCGAACAAGCTCGACCCCCTGGAGGTCCCCGCATGACGACCGTCGACCGTCTCCGCCCCCGGCGCTCCTGCCTGGCGGTACCGGGCTCGAACCCGCGTTTCCTGGAGAAGGCCCAGGGCCTCCCGGCCGACCAGGTCTTCCTGGACCTGGAGGACGCCTGCGCGCCGCTGGCCAAGCCGGAGGCCCGGCACACCATCGTCAAGTTCCTCAACGAGGGCGACTGGACGGGCAAGACCCGGGTGGTGCGGGTCAACGACTGGACCACCGAGTGGACCTACCGGGATGTCGTCACGGTGGTCGAGGGCGCGGGCCCCAACCTGGACTGCATCATGCTGCCCAAGGTCCAGGACGCCCAGCAGATCGTCGCCCTCGACCTGCTCCTCACCCAGATCGAGAAGACGATGGGCTTCGAGGCCGGCCGGATCGGCATCGAGGCGCAGATCGAGAACGCCCGCGGCCTGAACAACGTCAACGCCATCGCCGAGGCGTCCGGGCGCATCGAGACGATCATCTTCGGCCCGGCCGACTTCATGGCGTCCATCAACATGAAGTCCCTGGTGGTGGGCGAGCAGCCGCCCGGCTACGACGCGGACGCCTACCACTACATCCTGATGAAGATCCTGATGGCCGCCCGCGCCAACGACCTCCAGGCGATCGACGGCCCCTACCTCCAGATCAAGAACGTGGACGGCTTCCGCACGGTGGCCGGCCGGGCCGCCGCCCTCGGCTTCGACGGCAAGTGGGTGCTGCACCCGGGCCAGGTGGAGGCGGCCAACGAGGTGTTCTCCCCGTCCCAGGAGGACTACGACCACGCCGAGCTGATCCTGGACGCGTACGAGTACTGCACCTCCGAGGCGGGCGGCAAGAAGGGCTCGGCGATGCTCGGCGACGAGATGATCGACGAGGCCAGCCGCAAGATGGCGCTGGTCATCTCGGGCAAGGGCCGGGCGGCGGGCATGCGGCGCACGTCGAAGTTCGAGATCCCGGAGGGCTGAGGGCGATGCAGTTCGGACGCACCTACGAGGAGTTCGAGGTCGGCGCGGTCTACAAGCACTGGCCCGGCAAGACGGTCACCGAGTACGACGACCACCTCTTCTGCCTGCTCACCATGAACCACCACCCGCTGCACATGGACGCCAACTACGCCGAGTCCACGACCGACTTCGGCAAGAACGTGGTGGTCGGCAACTACGTCTACTCCCTGCTGCTCGGCATGTCCGTCCCGGACGTCTCCGGCAAGGCGATCGCCAACCTGGAGATCGAGTCGCTGAAGCACGTGGCGCCCACCTTCCACGGCGACACGGTCTACGGCGAGACCACCGTGCTGGACAAGTGGCCGTCCCGGTCCAAGGACGACCGGGGGATCGTGCACGTGGAGACCAGGGGCTACAAGCAGGACGGCACGCTGGTGTGCGTGTTCCGCCGCAAGGTGATGGTGCCCACCGAGACGTACATCAAGGAGCGCGGCGGGGAGCAGCCGGGCCGCCCCGAGCCGAGGGAACAGGGGAAGAAGTAATGGCGCGACTCGCCCGGACGGCCGGTCTGACCGACGTCCAGCAGGAGATCCTGTCCACCGTCCGGGACTTCGTCGACAAGGAGATCCTCCCGGTCGCCACCGAGCTGGAGCACCGCGACGAGTATCCGCAGGCCATCGTCGACGGCCTGCGCGAACTGGGCCTGTTCGGCCTGATGATCCCCGAGGAGTACGGCGGTCTGGGCGAGTCCCTGCTGACGTACGCGCTGTGCGTCGAGGAGATCGCCCGGGGCTGGATGTCGGTGTCCGGCATCATCAACACGCACTTCATCGTGGCGTACATGCTCAAGCAGCACGGCACCCAGGAGCAGAAGGACCACTTCCTGCCCCGGATGGCCGCCGGTGACATCCGGGGCGCGTTCTCGATGTCGGAGCCGGCCCTCGGCTCGGACGTGTCGGCGATCACCTCGAAGGCGGTCAAGGACGGCGACGAGTACGTCCTGACCGGTCAGAAGATGTGGCTGACCAACGGCGGTACGTCGTCCCTGGTGGCGGTACTGGTCCGCAGTGACGAGGGTCACCCGGAGGGCACCGCCCCGCACAAGTCGATGACGACGTTCCTGGTGGAGAAGGAGCCCGGGTTCGGCGAGGTCCGCCCCGGGCTGACCATCCCCGGGAAGATCGACAAGATGGGCTACAAGGGCGTCGACACCACCGAGCTGATCATGGACGGACTGCGCATTCCGGCCGATCGGGTGCTCGGCGGCCGCACCGGCCGAGGTTTTTACCAAATGATGGACGGTGTCGAGGTGGGCCGCGTCAACGTGGCGGCTCGGGGCTGCGGCGTCGCCCAGCGCGCCTTCGAGCTCGGCATCGGCTACGCCCAGCAGCGGCACACCTTCGGCAAACAGATCGCCCAGCACCAGGCCATCCAGTTCAAGCTGGCCGAGATGGCTACCAAGGTGGAGGCCGCGCATGCGATGATGGTGAACGCTGCACGCAAAAAGGACTCCGGCGAACGAAACGACCTGGAAGCGGGGATGGCCAAGTACCTCGCGTCCGAGTACTGCAAGGAGGTCGTGGAGGACGCCTTCAGGATCCACGGCGGGTACGGCTTCTCCAAGGAGTACGAGATCGAGCGTCTCTACCGCGAGGCGCCGATGCTGCTGATCGGTGAAGGGACCGCCGAGATCCAGAAAATGATCATCGGTCGCAGGCTGCTCGAGGACTATCGATTCCAGGGCTAGATGTCCGGATACGGGGTGTTTTCTTGGAGAAGAAGATCACACCCCGTAGGCGTGTCTCGGCCTTCGACTCCACTTCCTGGCTTACCCAGTTGTGGCACGTACCCGCTACGATCGCGAGAAAGCCGCCGTCCCCCGTTTCCGAAGCGCGGCATCATCCGCTACGAAGGTCATCCATGCCCCACAGCCAAACCTCTGCACCCAGCGACCGCCTCGCCGGCGTACGCCTCGCGCGCGGAGCATCGCCGTGGCTCCTGCCGACCGTCGCGACCGCGGCCGTCAGCCTGGTCCGCGCCCGCCGCTCGGGTGTCGCCAAGGCCGTCGCCGTCCCCGCCACCGCGCTCGCGGCGGGGATGCTGTGGTTCTTCCGCGACCCCGAGCGCGAGATCGCCCCGGGCCGGGTCATCTCGCCCGCCGACGGCGTGGTGCAGAGCATCATGCCGTGGAAGGACGGCCGGACCCGCGTCGCCATCTTCATGAGCCCGCTCAACGTGCACGTGAACCGGGCCCCGCTGGCCGGCGCCGTGACCTCGGTCGAGCACGTGCCCGGTGGTTTCGTCCCCGCTTTCAACAAGGAGAGCGAGAACAACGAGCGCGTCGTCTGGCACTTCGACACCGAGCTCGGTGACATCGAGATGATCCAGATCGCCGGCGCGGTGGCCCGCCGCATCGTCCCCTACGTGCCGCAGGGCACCAAGGTCGAGCAGGGCGAGCGGATCGGCCTGATCCGGTTCGGCTCGCGCGTCGACCTCTATCTGCCGGAGGGTGTGGAGGTGGCGGTCGAGGTCGGTCAGAAGACCGTGGCTGGGGTGACTCGCATTGACCGTGATTGATCCGGATACCAAGGCCGGCTGGGTGCCGGAGGCCGCCGACGAGGTCGACGGGATCGACGAGGTGTTCGAAGAGGAGGAGATGCCGCTCTCGCTCCGTCTGTCGATAGCGGACACCCTCACCCTCGGCAACGCCACGTGCGGGTTCATGGCGGTGTACTTCACCACCACCGGCATCCTCATCCCGCACCTCCAGGGCAGCCAGGAGACCGGCATGGCGCGGCACAGCGCCGCGACCGCCGTGATCCTCATGCTCTGCGCGGCGGTCTTCGACCTCTTCGACGGCCTGGTCGCGCGCAAGCTGCGCTCCTCGCCGATGGGCGCGGAGCTGGACAACCTCTCCGACCTGATCAGCTTCGGCCTGGCGCCGGCGTACTTCGTCCTCGTCTACGGGATGGTCGCCGACGACGCGCATCAGCGGCTCGCGGCGGTCGGGGCGATCGTGGTGCTGCTCGCGGTGGTGCTGCGGCTGGCCAGATTCTCGTGTGTGACGGTGAAGGACGGCACGTTCCAGGGCATGCCGTCGCCGTTCGGGGCGCTGACCGTCGTGTCGATCGTGCTCCTTGAGCTGCCCTTCGTGGCGACCGTGCTGGCGATCGTCGGGACGGCCTGGCTGATGGTGAGCCGGGTGGAGTACCCGAAGCCGCGGGGGCGTCTCGCGGTGGCGATGCTGTCGTGGATCGTGCTGTCGATGGGGCTGCTGGCCGGGTGGGCGTTCGACGCGCCGAGCGGGCAGCTGCTGCTCCAGACGGGCTGTGCGTTGCAGCTGGTCATGGGTGCGGTGATTCCGCTGTTCGCCACCGCTCGGCGGGTGAACAACTTCCGGGACAATCGGCGGGAGGCGCGGGCGGCGCAACTGCCGTAGCGGCGCTTGGGGGGCCTTGGACCGGGGTTGGTCCGAGGCTCCTTTTTTGTGCGCGGCGTCTGCGCTGACGTGTCGTTTCCCACCCACCGCCCGACTCGGTCACCTGAGAGGGCACCCTTTCAGCCGACCGAGTCGGGCGGTGGGTGGGCATAGGTTCGGGGGCGGAGCCCCCGGGCAGGGCAGCTCAGGTCAGGAAGTCGCCGGCGATCCGCTCCGCGACCCGCTCCAGGATCGGCCCGGCATCGGAGATGCACGTCGCCACGTCCGGCTCCACCTCCGTCAGCGGATACGCCCGCCGGATCCCCGCCCGCCCCAGCACCTCCGGCGCCAGCGCCAGCCGCCCGCACACCGCGACGACCTCCTTGCCGGCCGCCCGCGCCGCCGCCGCGACCCCGGCCGGCGCCTTCCCGTGCAGGGTCTGCGGGTCCAGCGACCCCTCCCCGGTGATCACCAGCTCGGCCCGCTCCAGCGCCGGCGCGAAGCCGAGGACGTCGAGCATCACCTCGATGCCGGGCCGGAACGACGCCCCCAGCAGCAGCGCCCCGTATCCGATCCCGCCCGCCGCTCCCGCGCCGGGCGACCCGGCGTACGTACCGGCCCGCTCCCCCACCGCCCCCTCCAGCACCTTCGCGAAGTGCCCGAGTGCCGCGTCCAGCGTCTCCACGTCGTCCGGCGCGGCCCCCTTCTGCGGCCCGTAGACGGCGGCGGCTCCCGTCGGCCCGGTCAGCGGATTGTCCACGTCGCTGGCGAGGACCAGGTCCACGGCGGCGAGCCTCGGGTCGAGTCCGGACAGATCCGCCGAGGCCAGCCCGGCGAGGCCGCCGCCCCCCGGCGGCACCGGCTCGCCCTCCCCGTCCAGGAACCGCGCGCCCAGCGCCGACAGCATTCCCGCGCCGCCGTCCGTGGTCGCGCTGCCGCCGACCCCGAACACGATGGTCCGCGCGCCCGCGTCCAGCGCGGCCACCAGCAGTTCCCCGGAGCCGTACGTGGACGCCGTCAGCGGCGCGAAGACCCCGGCCGGCAGCCGCTGCAACCCGCTCGCCTCGGCCATCTCCACGACCGCCGTGCCGTCGCGCAGCGCGAACGCCGCCGTCACCTCCGCGCCCAGCGGCCCGGCGACCCGTATCTCCCGGCGTTCGAACCCGGCCGCGACCGCGGCGGCCACCGTGCCGTCCCCGCCGTCGGCCACCGGCAGCGACTCGACCCGCACGTCCGGCGCGACGCGCCGCAGCCCCGCCGTCACCCGCTCGGCGACCTCGACGGCCGTCAGCGACCCCTTGAACTTGTCCGCGGCCACCAGGACCCGCCGGATCCCGCCCACAGCAGCGTCAGCCACCTTGCTCTCCCCTTGCTCTTCCGGGCCTTGCGCACGTCAGCGCACGTCAAGGCAGTCGCGCCGCTGCGACCTTAACCGCAGCGCCCCCTCGGCGTCATGCCCCGGCGCCGCCCCGGCCGGTTACCCTGCGGTGGATGACCACAACTGATTACGCCACGTACATCGCCGGCCTGCCCCGCGTGCTGGCCGGCGCCGCCGCCCTGTTCCGGGACGCCGAGGGCCGGGTGCTGCTGGTCGAGCCCAACTACCGCGAGGGCTGGGCGCTGCCGGGCGGCACCGTCGAGTCCGACGACGGGGAGACGCCCCGCGAGGGCGCCCGGCGGGAGACGGCCGAGGAGATCGGCCTCGACGTCACCCTGGGCCGGCTGCTCGCGGTGGACTGGGTGGGCGGCACGGACCGGCCGCCGATCGTGGCCTACCTCTACGACGGCGGGGTGCTGACCGAGGAGGACTTCAAGGCCATCCGCCTCCAAGAGGAGGAACTTCTCTCCTGGCGTCTGGTGTCCCGCGAGGACCTGTCCGCTCATCTGCTGGGCGCCACCCATGGCCGGGTGCTGGCGGCGCTGGACGTGCTGGCGGACGGCTCGGGGACGGCGGAGCTGGAGAACGGGCGCCGGGTGGACCGATAACGGCTCGCGTCCGTCGCACGCGGCGCCCTACGCTCGCCGCATGCCCGGCAAACCCCTCGTCGCCCTGCTCACCGGCGCCGGTGTCTCCACCGACTCCGGCATCCCCGACTACCGCGGCCCGAACGGCCTGTGGCGGCGCGATCCCGAGGCCGAGAAGCTCGTGACGTACGAGTACTACATGGCCGATCCGGAGATCCGGCGGCGGGCCTGGCTGCTGCGGCGGGACAGCGGGGCGCCGGCCGCCCGGCCCAACGCGGCGCACCGGGCGGTCGCCGAGCTGGAGCGGGCCGGGGTGCCGGTGCGGGTGCTCACCCAGAACGTGGACGGACTGCACCAGCTCGCCGGGCTGTCCGCCCGCAAGGTGCTGGAACTGCACGGCACGGCCCGGAGCTACCGCTGCGCCGGGTGCGGTGTGCGGGGGCCGATGGCGGACGCTCTCGCGCGGGTCGCGGCCGGGGAGGACGATCCGCCGTGCCGGGCGTGCGGGGGCGTGCTGCGGCCGGCCACCGTGATGTTCGGTGAGCGGCTCGACCCGGTGGTGCTCGGCGAGGCCGCGGCCGTCGCCAAGGCGTGCCAGGTGTTCATCGCCGTCGGCAGCAGTCTCCAGGTGCGGCCCGCCGCCGGGCCGGCCGGGGTCGCCGCCGACCACGGCGCGCGGCTGGTGATCGTCAACGCCGAGCCGACGCCGTACGACGACCGGGCCGACGAGGTGGTCCGGGAGCCGATCGGTACGGCCTTGCCGGAACTGCTGCGCAAGATCGCCGGGTAGCCCAGAATCCCCCCATGACCTCAGCGATCCGGCACACGACCATCAGCAGCAACGACGCCTACCGGCTGGCCGCCTTCTGGGCCGAGGTGCTCGGGCAGCCGCTGCACGAGGACGACCACCCCGGCGATCCGGAGGCCCTCATCGAGGGCGCCGGTCTGCTGTTCGTCACCGTGCCCGAGGCCAAGGGCACCACCCGCAACCGGCTGCACCTCGACCTCCAGCCCCAGGACCGGACCCGGGACGAGGAGGTCGAGCGGCTGCTCGGCCTCGGCGCCACGCTGGTGGACGACCGCCGCCATCCGGACGGGACCGGATGGGCGGTGCTGGCCGATCCCGAGGGCAACGAGTTCTGCGTGGAGCGCAGCGCCGCCGAGCGGGCCGCCACGCGCTAGAAGAGGCCCGCGCCGCGTTCGAAGTCCAGCAGTTGCCGCTTGCGCGCCAGTCCGCCGCCGTAGCCGGTGAGGCTTCCGCTCGCGCCGATCACCCGGTGGCAGGGGACGATGATGCCGATGGGGTTGCGGCCGTTGGCGAGGCCGACCGCGCGGGAGGCGGCGGGGTTGCCGAGGGCGGCGGCGAGTTCGCCGTAGGTGCGGGTCTCGCCGTAGGGGATGGTGCGCAGGTGGTCCCAGACGGTGCGTTGGAACGGTGTTCCGTTCAGGTGCAGGGGGAGGGTGAACTCCTTCAGCTCGCCGGCGAAGTACGACTCCAGTTGGTCCAGGGCCGCGCCGAACGGTGTCTCGTCGCGGGCGCCGAACGTCTCCTCGGGCGGGCGGTGGCGCTGGTCGGTCATGTAGAGGCCGCACAGGGCGCCGTCCTCGGCGACCAGGGTGAGGGGGCCGTAGGGGCTGTCGGTGACGGTGTGCTGTCGCATCCGAGGGGTCCTCGTAGTCCTCATGTCCTCATGTCCTCATGGTCCTCATACGGGCAGGAAGTTGATCGGGTGGTCGTCGGTCGCCCACAGGTACTGGACGGCGTACGCCCGCCAGGGCCGCCAGCCGGCCGCGCGGGCGGTGAGGGCGGCCGGGGTCGAGGGCAGGCCGAGGTGCTGGGCGGCGCGGCGGATGCCGAGGTCGGTGGGGAGGAAGGCGTCGGGGTCGCCGAGGGCGCGCAGGGCGATGACGTCGGCGGTCCAGGGGCCGAAGCCGGGCAGTGCGAGCAGCCGTTCGCGGGTGGCCGGCCAGTCGCTGTCCACGCCGAGGGCCAGTGAGCCGTCGGCGAGGTGGCGAACCAGGGTGGTGAGGGTGGCGCGGCGGGTGCGGGGCATGGCGAGGGCCTCGGGGTCGACCTCCGCCAGTGCCTCGGGGGTGGGGAACAGGTGGGTCAGGCCGCCCTCGGGGTCGTCGACGGGGTCGCCGTGCGCGGTGACCAGGCGGGCCGCGTGGGTGCGGGCGGCGGCGGTGGAGACCTGTTGGCCGAGGACCGCGCGGACCGCGAACTCCGCCTCGTCGACGGTGCGCGGGACGCGGCGGCCGGGTGCCTTGTCGACCAGCGGGGCCAGCACCGGGTCGGTGCGCAGATGGCCGTCGACGGCGGCCGGGTCGGCGTCCAGGTCGAGGAGGCGGCGGCAGCGGCTGATGGCGACGGGCAGGTCGCGCAGGTCGGTGAGGGTGAGGCGGCAGGCGATGTGGTCGGGGGTGGGGGTCAGGGCGGTGATGCCGTGGCCGTGCGGGAGGCGCAACGTGCGGCGGTAGGAACCGTTCCGCCACTCCTCCACGCCGGGGACGGCGGTGGCGGCGAGGTGGCCGAAGAGGTTGTCGGGATTGAACGGGGTGCGGAACGGCAGCCGCAGGGTGAGGGCGCCGGCGCTCGCCCCGGGTTCCGGGGCGCGGGCGCGCAGCTCTTTGGGAGTGAGGGCGAAGACCTCGCGGACCGTGTCGTTGAAGGTGCGCACGGAGGAGAAGCCGGCCGCGAAGGCGAGGTCGGCCATCGGCAGCCGGGTGGTCTCGATGAGCAGCCGGGCGGTCTGGGCGCGTTGGGCGCGGGCCAGGGCGAGTGGGCCCGCGCCCAGTTCGGCCAGGAGCTGGCGTTCGATCTGCCGGGTGCTGTAGCCGAGCCGGGCGGCGAGGCCGGGCACGCCCTCGCGGTCGACCACGCCGTCGGCGATCAGCCGCATGGCGCGGGCGGTGAGGTCGGCCCGCCGGTTCCACTCCGGGGAGCCGGGGCTGGTGTCGGGGCGGCAGCGCTTGCAGGCCCGGAAGCCCGCCTGCTGGCAGGCCGCCGCGCTCGGGTGGAACACCATGTTCTCCGGCTTGGGCGGCACCACCGGGCAGCTCGGGCGGCAGTAGATGCCGGTGGTCAGGACGGCCGTGAAGAACCAGCCGTCGAACCGCGCGTCCTTGGACCGGACGGCGCGCAGGCAGCGCTCGGTGTCGGTGTGCATCCCCATCCGCATGCGTCCAGCATCCCGCACCGGGCCCCGTCGTTCCGGCGGGAATCCGACATCGTGTTCACGCTTCCTGCACGGTCCCGGATCGCCACGCGGACTCGCGCAGCAGCCGCAGCCCGTTCAGCCCGACCAGGACGGTGGAGCCCTCGTGGCCGGCGACGCCGAGCGGCAGCGGCAGGTGGCCGATCAGGTCCCACAGCACCAGGACGGTGATGAAGGTGCCCGCGATGACCAGGTTCTGCACCACCACGCGGCGGGCGGTGCGGGACAGGCGGACGACGGCGGGTACGGCGGTCAGCTCGTCGCGGACGATCACCGCGTCGGCGGTCTCCAGCGCCAGGTCGGAGCCGGCCCGGCCCATCGCGACACCCGCGTGGGCGATGGCCAGGGCGGGCGCGTCGTTGACGCCGTCCCCGACGAACAGCACCTTGCGGCCCGCGTCCTGTAGCCCCCGTACGGCGCTGACCTTGTCCTCGGGGAACAGGTCGGCGCGTACGTCGGTGAGACCGGTGGCCTCGGCGACGCGGGCGGCGGCGCGGGCGTTGTCGCCGGTCAGCAGGGTCGGCGGGGTGCCGTTGAGGGCGGTGAGCGCGGCGGTGGCGGCGGCGGCGTCGGGGCGCAGCCGGTCGGTGAGGACGAGGGTGCCGAGGGGAGTGCCGTCGCGGGTGACCTGGACGGTGGTGGCGGCGTCGGCGGCGGTGTCCGCGCGGCCGACGGTGACCGTGCTCCCCGCGACGGTGGCCGTCACGCCGTGGCCGGGGGTGGCGGTGAAGTCCTCGGCGGTGGCGAGCGGGAGGGAGCGGGTCCGGGCGGCGGTCACGACGGCGCGGCCGAGCGGGTGCTCGCTGGGCAGTTCGGCGGCGGCGGCGAGCGCGAGCAGGGCGTCCGCGTCGAGGCCGGAGCCGGGCAGCGGGCGTACGGCGGTGACCTCGGGGGTGCCTTCGGTGAGGGTGCCGGTCTTGTCCAGGGCGGCGGCGTCGATCTCGCCGAGCCGTTCCATCGCGACCGCCGACTTCACCAGGACGCCGTGCCGGCCGGCGCCCGCGATGGCGGACAGCAGCGGCGGCATGGTGGCCAGCACCACCGCGCAGGGCGAGGCGACGATCATGAAGGTCATGGCGCGCAGCAGGGCGCCGGTGAGGTCGGCGCCGAAGGCGAGCGGGATGCCGAAGACCGCGAGGGTGGCGACGACCACGCCGACCGCGTAGCGCTGCTCGATCTTCTCGATGAACAGCTGGGTCGGGGCCTTGGTGCGGGACGCCTCCTCGACCAGGGCGACGATCCGGGCGATCACCGAGTCGGCGGGGTCGCGGGCGACCCGGACGCGGAGCGCGCCGGTGCCGTTGAGGGTGCCGGCGAACACGTCGTCGCCGGGGGTCTTCAGGGCCGGGAGGGACTCGCCGGTGATGGTGGCCTGGTCGACCTCGCCGGTGCCGTCCAGCACCGTGCCGTCGGCGCCGATCCGCTCGCCGGGGCGGACCAGCAGCGCGTCGCCCACCGCCAGGTCGGCGGTCGGGACGGTCTCCTCGGTGCCGTCCGCGCGCACCCGGGTCGCGGTGGTGGGCGCGAGGTCGAGCAGGCCCCGTACCGAGTCGGCGGTGCGGGCGGTGGCCAGCGCCTCCAGGGCGCCGGAGGTGGCGAAGATGACGATCAGCAGGCCGCCGTCGAGGACCTGGCCGATGGCCGCCGCGCCGAGCGCCGCGACGATCATCAGCAGGTCGACGTCGAGGGTCTTCTCGCGCAGTGCGCGCAGCCCCTCCAGGGCGGGTTCCCAGCCGCCGGCCGCGTAGGCGACGGCGTACAGCGGGCCGTACGCCCAGGCCGGGGTGCCGGTCAGGTCGAGGGCGAGGGCGGCCAGGAAGGCGAGCAGGGCGACGAGCGCCCAGCGGGCCTCGGGCAGGGCGAGCACCCGGGTGCGGCGGCGGAGCGCCGGGCGGCGGGGGGTCGCCGTGGGCGTGGTCGGGGCAAGGGTGGTGGACACGCCGCACACCATACAGGAACACATGAAGACTCATTCATTTGTTCATGCGATCCGTTCATGTGAGGTGTTCCGGTGGGTGCGTAGGATGGCGGGCATGGGTCATGGAGCCGCCAGCAGGGCGCAGAACGCCGCACGGGTACGGCTGGACGCGGACAACGTCGCCAAGGTGGCCACCACCCTCCAGGCCCTGTCCACCCCGTCCCGGCTGCTGATCCTGGCCCGGCTGCGGGAAGGGCCGCTGCCCGCCACCGAGTTGGCGGCGGAGGTCGGCATGGAGCAGTCGGCGTGCTCGCACCAGTTGCGGCTGCTGCGCAACCTGGGTCTGGTGGTGGGCGAGCGGCGCGGCCGGTCGGTGGTCTACGCGCTGCACGACGACCACGTGGCCGAACTCCTCGACCAGGCCGTCTTCCACGTGGAGCACCTGCGCCTGGGCATCAGTGACGCGGAGCCGGCCGGCTGAGCAGGTCCCGCACGGTCTCGGCGGCGCGGACCGCCGCGTCGGCGCAGCAGTTGTTGAACAGCACGTGCAGTTCGTCGGCCTGTCCGGCGGCCCGCCGCAGCCGGGGCAGCCAGGCGGCGAGTTCGGGCACGTCGTAGGCGTACCGGAAGCGGTCCTCCTTGCTGCCGCTCCCCCAGGCCGGGCTGCGGCCATGGAACCGTACGACGGCCAGGGCGGGGCGGGTGACCGGCAGCACCGGCGGCAGCGAACCGGGCAGCCCCTGCGCCATGTCCACGCCGACCGCGCTCGCGCCGAGGGCGGTGAGCAGCGCGGCGGTGTCCTCGGCCCGGTCCGCCGCCCACCAGCCCGGGTGCCGGAACTCCACGGCGAGCGGCCAGCCGGTGGTGCGCCGGGCGGTGGCCGCGAGGGTCTCCTCGGCGGCGCTGCCCGGCGCGAACCAGGGCGGGTACTGGAACAGCACGGCGGCGAGCCGCCCGGCCTCGCGCAGCGGTTCGACGGCGTACGCGAACCGGTCCCACACCTCGTCCAGGAGCGCCGGGCCGCGCTCGGCGCCGCGCAGGTCGGCCGGGAGCGCCGCGGGCCGGGTGGGGTGCCCGGTCAGCAGCGAGAACGCCTTGACGTCGAAGCGGAAGCCCTCGGGGGTGCGGTCCACCCACAGCTCGCTGTTGCGGCGGCTGGGCAACGCGTAGTACCCGGCGTCCACTTCGACGACGGGCAGCCGGGAGGCGTAGTGCCGCAGCCGCCCCTCGGCGTCCCGCCGGCCACGCGGATACCAGCCGCTGGCGACCAGCTGCCGGTCCGTCCAGGAACACGCGCCGACCCGTACGTCACTCATGGGAGCCCGGTTACCCGGGCTCCCGGCACGTCACTCGGCGGCGGTGCGGCGCCGGGCCAGCTCCGGCGCCTTCCGTACGTCGCTGATCGGCCGCAGCCGATAGGTGTACGCGTAGTCCCGGTCGGCGAAGAGTTTGAACTCGTCGTGGGTGTGCGCGCCCCAGCTGTTGTCCCCGCCGACGCCCATCTGACGGTGGTTCAGGCGCAGGACGACCGTGTCCCTGGGGGTGAGCTGGTAGTCGTGCCGCACGCCGGTCGACAGGTCCTCGGGGGTGAAGTACGAGGCGTTGACCTCCAGCAGCGGTTCCCCGGTGGCGAGCAGCCCGGCGCCGCGCGCGTCGGTGAGCGCGACCCAGCGGACGTCGGTCTTGTTGCCGTTCTCCTGCGGGCGGATGTACGGCGTCCACTGCTCGGCGACGGTCCCGGAGTACCGGCCGACGTCGGTGCCGGTGTTGCGGTCCCAGTGGTTCTCCTCGGGGCCGCGCCCGTACCAGTGCAGCCGGTCCAGGCGGCGCGGCAGGAAGAGCAGGCTGCCGACCTCGGGAAGGTAGGGCAGGTTCGCGGCGCCCGGACGCAGGGTGTGGTCGACCTTGATCTCGCCGTTGCCGAACACCGTGTAGGTGGTGGAGTACGCGGACTCGGTGGTGGTGGGCAGGGTGCCGGTCACCTTGATCTCGACGGCCCGGTCGCCCAGCTCCCGCACCTCGACGCCGGTCACCTCGCGGCGGGCGCCCGCGTCCCGCCAGGTCTGGTTTCGGGTGTGCTGGCCGTTGCCGTGGTCGTTGTCGGTGGGCGCCCGCCAGTAGTTGGGCACCGGTCCGGCGCTGATCAGCGGGGTGCCGCCGGCCTTGTACGAGGTGATGGTGCCGGTGTTCTTGTCGACGGTGACGGAGAAGTCCTGGCCGGAGACGGTGATCTCGTCGTCGCGCTCGCGCGGGCGCAGGGCGGGGACGCGGGAAAGCGGTACGGGGGTCACGGCGGGGGTGTCGGCGTCGAGCGGGAGCTGGACCCGGGCCACCTCGAAGCCCGCCTTCGCCCAGGGGGCGGACTCCTTGGTGGTGAAGGAGAGCTGGAGGAAGTACTCGGTGCCGGGCGCGGGGTCGTCCGGCAGGGTCACCGGGAGGGTGATGTCCTTGCTGGACAGCGGGGCGACGGCCAGCTGGTCGCGGGTGAGCCTGCCGTGCCGGACGACCTCGCCGTCGGCGGCCAGTTCCCAGCGGGCGTCGAACTCTCTCAGGTCGGTGAACAGGTACTCGTTGACGAGGGTCACGGCACCCGGGCCGCCGGACCGGGCCCGTACGTCGACGGCCTGGTAGACGCGCTTGACCTCGGCGGCCTTGCCGGTGTGCCGGCGGTCGGCGATGAGCAGGCCGTCGGCGACGAAGGCGCCGTCGTTGGGGTTGTCGCCCCAGTCGCCGCCGTACGCGAGGAAGGTCTTCACGTCCGGCCGCTCCCGGTCGGTGTCGACGTCGTCGGCGTCGAACCAGAAGCGCACGCCGGCGTCGTCGGACTCGCGGTCGTCGTCGGCGAGTTCGGCGGCGGTGAGGGCGCGGGCGTAGACCCGGGCCCGGCGGATCGTGCCGCTGAACTCGCGGGTCTGGTTGTCGGCGTCGGTGGCGAGGGCGAGCGGCGCGGTGTTCACCTCGGGGCGCCGGGTGGTGGCGCGGGTGGCCCGGACCGTGCCGTCGACGTACAGGGTGAGAGTGCCGGTGTCGGCGTCGAAGACCCCGGCGAGGTGGTGCTCGCGGCCGGTCCAGTCGGCCGGCAGCGCCCAGGTCGCGGTGATCCACTGGCCGCCGGAGTAGAGGAAGAACTCCAGGCTCCGGCCGTTCTGCTTCAGCGCGTACTGGGTGTCGCCCTTGGCGATGATCGGCTGGTGGTAGCCCAGGTAGTGCGGGGTGACCCAGGCCTCCAGGGTGAGGGAGCCGGTGAGGTCCAGGCGCTCGTCGCGGGCGAACAGGGTGCCGCCGGACAGGCCCTGCTCCTCGTCGAAGGAGCCGCTGGGGTTGATGATCTCGCCGCGCAGCCGGGCCGGGCCGGACTCCCTGAGCAGGGTGCGGGCCGGGACCGGCCAGGTCAGCGACTGGTCGACGAAGTCCCAGATCCAGCCGCCCTGGAGCACGTCATGGGCGCGGACGACGTCCCAGTACTTCTTGAAGTTGCCGGTGGAGTTGCCCATCGAGTGGGCGTACTCGATCATCACGTACGGGCGGGTGTCCGAGGTGTCCTTCGCGCGCTGCTCGACCCGCTGCGGGGTGTCGTACATCTCGGAGCGGATGTCGCTGATGCCGGGGCGGTCGTCACCCTCGTACTGGATGACGCGGGTGGGGTCGTAGGAGCGGATCCAGTCGTGCATGGCGGTGAAGGTGGAGCCGGTGCCCGCCTCGTTGCCGAGCGACCAGATGACCACCGAGGGGTGGTTCTTGTCGCGGTGCACCATGTTCTGCGCGCGGGCCACACAGGCGGCGGTCCACTCGGGGTGGTCGCCGGGGTACTCGTCGCGGATGCCGTGCGTCTCCAGGTTGGTCTCGTCGACGAGGTAGAGACCGTACTCGTCGGCGAGTTCGTACCACAGCGGGTTGTTCGGGTAGTGCGAGGTGCGGACGCTGTTCATGTTCAGCCGCTTGATGAGGGTGATGTCCTCGACGAGGTCCGCGCGGCTGAGGGCGGTGCCCCGGTCCGGGTGCATCTCGTGGCGGTTGGTGCCGCGCAGCGAGACCGGCTTGCCGTTGATCCGCATCAGGCCGTCCTTGAGCGCGAACTCACGGAAGCCGACCCGGTGCGACAGGGTCTCGGTGACTTTTCCGGCGGGGTCGCG
This sequence comes from Streptomyces sp. JW3, assembly GCF_052216785.1. NCBI lineage: Bacteria > Bacillati > Actinomycetota > Actinomycetes > Kitasatosporales > Streptomycetaceae > Streptomyces > Streptomyces sp. JW3. Next base: position 43,205 of record NZ_JBQOUX010000023.1, read on the forward strand.
CAGGCGCAGCACGGCCGTGTAGAGGTGCGGGTGCTCGGCCGACCACAGCTTCGGCGCGGTCACGGCCCTGGTGGCGCGTACGGTGACGTCCTGGCCGGCGCCGACCGTGCCGAGGTCGGCGGTGGTGCGCAGCGGCCGGGACCAGACGGCGTGGCCGCGGGTGTCGTAGAGCTGGGTCTCCACGGTGCAGCGCCCGGCGTCGCCGCCGCCGTAGGCCCGCACGCTCGCGGTGACGGCCAGTTCGGCGTCGGTGTACGTGTCGTTGAGCGGGGTGTCCAGGCGGAAGTCGCGCAGGTGCACGGCCGGGGTGGAGTACAGGTAGACCGAGCGGAAGATGCCGCTCAGCCGGATCATGTCCTGGTCCTCCAGCCAGTCGCCGTCGGCGTAGCGGTACACCTCGACGGCGATGTGGTTGGTGGCGGGCTTCAGGTGGTCGGTGATGTCGTACTCGGAGGGGGTGCAGGAGTCCTCGTCGTAACCGACGAGTTCGCCGTTGATCCACACGTAGTGCGCCGACTTGACGCCCTCGAAGTGCAGGAAGGTGCGGCGGCCCGCCCAGTCCCCGGGGACGGTGAAGGTGCGGCGGTACTGGCCGACCGGGTTGCGGCGGGTGGGCGCGGCGGGCGGCTGCGGTTCCTCGCCCAGGCCGTTCGGGCCCCAGTAGGGGTAGGTGATGTTCAGGTAGATCGGCCGGTCGTGGCCGTGCAACTGCCAGACGGACGGCACCGGGATGGTGTCCCAGTCGCCGTCGTCGAGGTCGGGGCGGTGGAAGTCGGCGTCCCGGTCCTCGGGGCGGTCGGCGTAGGCGAACTTCCAGGTGCCGTCGAGGGAGCGACGGTACGGGGAGTCGGTGCGGTCGGCGGCCAGGGCCTGCCGGACGTCCGCGTACGGCATGAGGGTGGTGTGCGGCGGCTCGGTGCCGAGCCGGAAGACACCGAAGTCGTTCCACTGAGGCGGGCTGTCCTGGGCGGCCGCGTGGGCTCTGAGCGGGGGTGCGGACAGGGCGAGCGCGCCGAGGACGGCGGCGCCGCCCTCCAGGAGGCGGCGGCGGCTGACGACCGGGGGCACGACGGAGAAGAGAGGCGGGTGCGGCATGACCGTGGCCTTCCGTGGGATTCGGTGGGCGGCTCAACGCACGGTGCGCGGACGGCGGTTGCGGAGGGATGGGGTGGCAACTGCCGGTGAGGGGGCGACTACTGAAACACGGTCACCCTAGGACCCGAACACAACCGAATCAATCACCCCGTCGGACTTTGTGCGGTCCTGGGGGAGGCGGCCGGTCGACCGTGCGGTCGTGGCCGACGGCCGGCCGGCCGGTGCCGGTCCGGGCGCGGTACTACTCGACGCGGTGCGGCCCGCGCCGGCGAGGGTGCGGGCGGTGACGGGCGGGCCGGGGAAGAGCGTCGGCCGGCGCTGCCCGGCGAGTGGTCAGGCGGGCTCGGCGTTCAGGGTCGGTCCGGCGGGGCCCCGGGTGTGGGCCCAGGCGGGCAGGGCGGTCAGCGCGCCGACCGTCAGCAGGACGGCGAGCCCGGCGCCGAGCAGCCATGAACCCGGGGGCACGACGACGGTGCGGCTGAACAGGTTGTAGAGGACGAGTCCGACCGGGGTGCCCACCGCCACCCCGAGCCCGGCGGGCAGGATCTGGGCGGTGCACAGCGCCGTGACCACCTGGCCCGGCGTGGCGCCGAGGGTACGGGTGACGGCCAGGGCGCGCCGGGCCCGCACCGCCGCGCTCCAGCCGAGGAACACCGTGTTGAGCACCGACAGGGCCATCAGCACGTAGGTGACGCCGGTCACCGTCTGGACGGTCACGATGTCCCGCAGCCCGCCGGGGTTGGACACCCCGTAGGAGACCTTCACGTCGGGGATGGAGTGCAGGGTGAGCAGCGCGGTGACCATGACGCCGGTGGCTCCCGTGCCGACGGCGGTCAGGGCGGCGCGGCCGGGCCGGCGGGCCAGCAGCCGGACACCGACCAGCAGCGAGGTGGGCAGGTGCGCCGTCACGGCGTTCAGCCGCGGGCGGTGGACGAGCGGGTGCGCCGGGTCGACCAGGGTGTCGACGGTGCTGGTGCGGGCGGCCCGCACGGCCGGGCCGAGCGTCCCGGCGAGGGCGACCACGACGGCGAGGAAGACCGTGCCGATCACGGTGTCGGTGGCCGGCGGACCGGCGCTGTTGATCAACCCGGCGCTGGGGTCGGCCAGTTCGGGGGCGAGCAAGGACGCGGCGGTCAGTCCGAGAGCGGTGGCCACTAGGGTCAGCAGCAGGTGCTGCGCCAGCAGTACGGCGGCGACGGCGGCGGGCGTGGCACCGACCGCCTTGAGCAGTCCGGCCCGCCGGTTGTCGCGGCCGGCGCGGACGGCGGTGAGCGCGGCGAGGGTGACGATCGCGGCCGCGGCGAGCAGCCAGCCGCCGACGACCAGGGCGGGCCGGGCGAACATGATGAACTTGGCGTCCTGGTCGAGGACGTCCTGCCAGTAACGGACGTTGACCCAGGCGGCGCCCCGGTCCTCCTTCGGGAAGGCGGTGTCGATCCACTCGGCGGTCGCGGCGGGGTCCGCCAGCTTCAGGTGGATCAGGTGGACGCCGGGCGTGTCCCCGGCCGCCACGCGGGTGTCGGCGGTGGTGAGCCAGACCCTGCCGCCGTAGTCGGACGTGCCGGGCCCCTGCGCCCAGTCGCTCCCCGGGTACACGCCGGTGGCCACGCTGACGGCGATGCCGACCACCGGGTAGTCGCGGCCGCCGATGGTGACACGGTCGCCGACGGCCACGCCGAGCACCTGCGCGAAGCTGCGCTCGACCACCACGCCACCGGACCGCACCCAGCTGCCGGAGGTCACCAGCGGCCGGTCCACGGCGGACGGTTCGGCGTCCCGGCCCTCGACCGCCGACCGCGCGTCGCGGCCGTGCGCCCGGATGACGGTGTCGAAGGTGAAGACCGGGTCGGACTGCGCGACCACCCCGGGTGTCCGGGCCAGCCGTTCGGCCACGGCGGCCGGGTCGTCGGCCGTAGTGATCGCCGTGATGTCGGGACCGGCGGTGGCCGCGCGGGTCTTCAGGTAGGCGGTGCCCAGGGCGTCGTCGGCGGCCATGCCGAGGGCCAGGGAGGCGGTGGCGGCGGTGACGGCCAGCAGGAACATGACGGCCTCGCCGGGGCGGCGGCGCAGGTCGCGCGTGATCAGGCGGCAGAGCAGCAGCAGGCGTCCCATGTCAGTCCTCCCCCCAGTCCAGCAGCGCGCCGAGCCCCGGGCCGCCGGGGCGGAGGGCCGCGCTGCCGGGGGTGGTGGTGCGAGGGCTGGTGGTGGGGGAGTTGGCAGTACCGGAACCTATGGAGCCGGTGCCGGTGCCGGTGCCGTGGGTCAGACGGGTGTCGTCCGTCAGGGTCCCGTCGCGCAGGGAGACGACGCGGTCCGCCGTGGCGGCGACGCGCTCGTCGTGGGTGACGACGACCAACGTCTGTCCGGCGGCCCGGAGTTCGCCGAAGAGTCGGAGGATGTCGTGGGTCGCGGCGCTGTCCAGGTTTCCGGTGGGTTCGTCCGCGAGGACCACCAGCGGCTCGTTGACCAGGGCCCGGGCGATGGCGACCCGCTGCCGCTGCCCGCCGGACAGCTCCGCGGGCAGATGCCGGGCCCGGTCGGCGAGCCCGACCCGGTCGAGGAGGGCCTCGGCCCGGTCGCGGGCGGCGCGCGGCCCGGCGCCGGCGAGCAGCGCGGGCAGCTCGACGTTCTCCGCGGCCGTCAGCTCGTCCATGAGGTGGAACGCCTGGAAGACGAAGCCGACGGCCCGGCGGCGCAGCCTGGCCAGCGCGCGTTCGCCGAGGTCGTCGACGCGCCGCCCGCCGAGCCACACCTCGCCGTCGGTGGGCCGGTCCAGACCGCCGAGCAGTTGGAGGAGGGTCGACTTTCCGCAGCCGCTGGGGCCGGTGACGGCGAGCGTCTGCCCGGCGGGGACGTCGAGGTCGACCGCGTCGACGGCCCACACCAGGCTCTCGTCCCGCCCGTACGTCCGCGACAGGCCGACCGCCCGGAGCGCGGGCCCGGCCGCGGCGCCGTCGCCCTCATGTCCTCCCCGCCGCTCTCGCCGTCCTCTCCCCCGCGACCGGTTCCCGGTCCACCGACCGTCTCTCGTCATCCGGTCCCTCCGCCTTTCCCGTGTGGGGCGCGGGCGGACCAGGTTCGCACACACGCCTCCAGCCAGCGCAGATCGGCCTGCAGCCGGAGGGCGATGCCCTCCAGGAGCAGTCCGGCCTCCGAGTCGGTGTCGTGCGCGAGGACGGCGCGCTGGGTCTCGGCGAGGCGCCGCAACAGCTCGCGGCGCCGCGCGTCCACGAGTGCCAGCGGGTCGGCGCGGCGGGACTCGGCGGCGGCCACCAGCTTCAGATGGAACTCCGCCACGTCCGCGCGCGGCCCGGCGCCCTCCGCCAGCCACGCGGTCACCCGCTCGTGCCCGGCCGCGGTCGGCGCGTACACCTTGCGCCGCGGGCCGCGCACCGGCACGTCCTCGCGTTCCTGGACGACCAGGCCCGCTTTCTCGAGCCGGGTGAGCGTCACGTAGATCTGCCCCGCGTTCAACGACTCCCCCACCGGCCCGAGCGCCGCCGCCAGCCGTCGGCGCAGGTCGTACCCGTGCGACGGCTCCTTGACCAGCAGCGCCAGCACCACGTCCTGCACGGACCGCCCTCCTTCACGACCCGCCTATAGATAGCGGTTATCCAATGGCCCGTCAAACCCGGCGCCTGCGCACCTGTCACCTCCGCACCCGTCACCTCATCCCCCCGGCGAGAGGGCGTGGTCCCGGACATAGACGGTGATCCGCGCCCCGTTGACCCGGATCGTCCGGTACTCGTGGAAGTGGCGGCGCAGGGTGCTGGTCTTCGCCGCCTCCCGCGGGTCGGCCGGCCAGCGCACACCCACCGCGCGGACCGCGACGATCCGGTCGAAGTCCAGCATCCGGGCCGCGATGTCCTGGGCGGGCAGTTCGACCCCGGCCAGCGTGTTGGACGAGACGGGGTCCCGGGCCAGGGCGAGATCGGTCAGCCCGCGGGTGTCCTCGGGGTTGGCCGCGGTGAGGATGCGGTGCTGCCCGGAGAGATAGAGCAGCCCGTCGCCGGGGCGGCCCGCCTCGCGGACGGCGGCGCCGATGGCGGTGACGTCGTTGCTCCGGCTCTGCGGCGTCCGCAGCGCCAGGCTCGGCTGGACGAGCGCGGCCAGTGCGGCGGCCGCCGCGAGCCACGCGTAGCGCGAGGAGCGCCGCAGCCGGAGGAAGCAGTCCATCCAGGCGCCCAGCAGCAGGGCGGCGCCGATATTGCCGTAGAGCACGTACCGGTCGACGAAGAGCGGCTTGACGGGTGAGGTGATCAGCAGCAGCAGGCCGGGGAGCACCAGAAGAGGCAGGGCCAGCACGGCGAGCCGCACCGGCCCCCGCGTCCGCAGCGGCGCCCGGGCACACACCAGGCCCAGGACCGCCACCACCAGGAAGTAGCGGAACCGCACCGGTCCGACGATCCAGGACACCTGCTCCGACTGCCCCGCGCTGCGGATCGCCAGCGGCAGCAGCCCGGCCACGACGCCCGCCGCGGCCGCGCTCCATGCCGTCAGCACCGGTCGTGGCACCCGGGAGACGAGCAGGGTGACCCCGTGGGCGACCAGGGCGAGGACCGCGAACTCGTGGAGCAGACAGGCCAGCAGCATGGTGGCGCCGTAGACCGCCCACCGCCACCGGGCGCGCCGCGCCACGCCGGTCACGAGTGCGTAGCCGGCCCAGGTGACCAGGGCGCAGACCATGGCGTACGAGCGGCCTTCCTGCGCGTACTTCTGCACCTGGGGAAGGAGCGCGAACACCAGCCCGGCCAGCAGTCCGGCCCGGGGGCCGGCCAGCCGCAGTCCCAGCAGGCCGACGCCGCTCGCCGCCACGGACATGGCCAGCACGGACGGCAGCCGCAACGTCAGCAGCCCGGTGCCGAAGAGACCGAAGAGCTCATGCATCACGGCGTAGTGGAGGGCATGGACCAGGTCGATGTGCTGGGCGGTGTGCCATATCTGGGACAGGTCGCGGCGCGCGAGCTGAGCGGTGACGGACTCGTCTCCCCACATGGTGTTCCGCCTGCGGATGCCCCAAAGCCCCAGCGCCAGGGTGAGCAGCAGGGGGGCGATGACGACGGCGGTCCCGGCCGGGTTCGGGAATCGCCGGCGGGTGGCTGCGGGAGGGGGGACCGTCCTGGCCACGGTGGGGGCACGTTGGTCGAGGGACATCGGCGGCAGGGCCTTTCAGCGGGGGCGAGCAGACCGCGCCAGCGTGCCGGGACCTCGTTGACCGGATGCTGATCCAACCTGACCGGCCGATCAGGAAGGCGGGCCGGCGCTGTGCGAGGCTGCACCGCATGCGCGTCCTGGTGGTCGAAGACGAGGTGGACCTCGCCCATACCCTGCACACCGGCCTGACCGCCGAGGGCTACAGCGTCGACCTCGCCCATGACGGCCGGCAGGGCCTGTGGATGGCCCGGACCGGCGAATACGCCCTGGTCGTACTGGACTTGATGCTGCCCGGACTGAACGGCTACAAGGTCTGCGCCCAACTGCGCCGGGAGGGCAACGCGACCCCCATCCTGGTCCTGACCGCCAAGGACGGGGAGTGGGACCAGGCCGAGGCGCTGGACACGGGGGCCGACGACTACCTGGCCAAACCCTTCTCCTACGTGGTGCTCGTGGCCCGGCTGCGGGCCCTGGTCAGACGGGCCGCCGCCCTCGCCCCGCCGGTCCTCGCCGTGGGCGACCTCTCGCTGGACGTGGCCGGCCGGGTCTGCCGCCGGGCCGGGGCCCGGGTGGACCTCACCCCCCGGGAGTTCGCCGTGCTGGAGCTGCTGGCCCGCCGGGCGGGCCAGGCGGTCTCCAAGACGGACCTGCTCTACCACGCCTGGCCCGACGAGGCCCAGGACCCCAACCTGGTGGAGGCGCGGGTCAGCGCCCTGCGCAAGAAGGTGGACACCGCGTTCCACCGGCAGTCCCTGCAGACCGTACGGGGTACCGGCTACCGACTGGTGGACGACCGTGACCGCGACTGAGCCGCGACGCCGCTGGTGGCCGCGTTCGGTACGGGCCCGCACCGCCCTGGCCGCCGCCGCGGCCACCGCCGTCGTCCTGGCCGGCATCGGCTGGTGGGTGCACCACGACGTCTACCGTCAGGGCACCCGGATCGCCGAGAAGCAGGCCGAGACGCAGGTCTGGGCGCTCGCCGATCAGCTGAACGCGGGTGTGGTGCCCCGGCGCAGAGGCGGCGGTGCGCCGTTCGAGGTGGTCGCGACCGGCCGCCGCGGCGCGGTCTCCTTCGGCGGCGGCATGGAGGACTTCGATCCCGGCACCCGCCATGTGCTGCCCGCCCCGTCCGAGGCCACGCAGCCCGAGGTGCTGTTGATCCGCCCGCTGCGCATACCGGTGCGCCGCGACGACGGCTCCAGGGACAGGCTCCACATGGCCGGCGGGACCTACACCGTCCTGTCCACCGATATCGACGCCGGTCGACTGAGCGGCGACGAAGCCGCCGCGCTGGGCGTCGCCGCCGACGCCGGGCTGCGGGTCTACGTGGTGGTACTCCCGCACACGGCCGAGGCGATCACCGCGACCACCGACCGGGTGCTGCTGCGGGCCGGGCTCGTCGGCCTCCTGCTGATCGCCGTCGTCGCCTACTTCGCCGTCCGGATCGCGTTGCGGCCGGTCGAGGCCATCCGTGTCCTCACCGCCTCGGTCACCGCCGACGACCCGCGCGAACGCGTCACCGTCCCCGCCACGGGACACGAGATCACCGCCCTGGCCACCACCATCAACACCACCCTGCAGCGCCTCGACAACGCCGCCGCCCAGCAGCGCCGCTTCGTCGCGGACGCCGCCCACGAACTGCGCAGCCCCCTCACCACGCTGCTGGCCAGCCTGGAAGTCGCGCTCGCCTACCCGGACCGCACCGACTGGCCCGCCGCGGCCACCACCGCCGCACGGCAGACCCGCCGCCTCCAGGCCCTCACCGAGGACCTGCTGCTCCTGGCCCGCCTCGACACCCGCACCCCCGCGGCCGGCCCCGACACCGTCGACCTAACCGCCCTCGCCGCCCGGCTCGCCGAGCAATACCCGCTCACCGGGCGGCCGTTGGCCCTCACCTGCGACAGCACCGGCCCCGCCCCCGTGCACGGGAACGTCGACGCGTACGAACGGCTGCTGCGCAACCTCGTCGACAACGCCGTCCGGCACGCCGCACACCGCGTCCAGATCACCGTCCGCGGCGAGGACGGCTGGGTCGTCCTCACCGTGCACGACGACGGACCGGGCGTGCCCGCCGAGGACGCCGAGCGCGTCTTCGAACGCTTCGTCCGGCTCGACGACGCCCGCTCCCGCGACCACGGCGGCACCGGCCTGGGCCTCGCCATCGCCCGCGACCTGGCCCACCGCCACCAAGGCACCCTCACCCTCGCTCCCCGGACCCTCGGCGCGTGCTTCCGGCTACGCGTTCCCCGGGCCCCCGGCCGCTGAGCGCCCCGGCCGGCCGAGTTCGGCGGCGAACGCGGCGTGCGCCCGGTCGTCGAAGAGCACGAACCGGACCTCCGCCACCTCGGTGTCCGCGTCCCGCACCGCCGCCAGGGCGATCCGCGCCGCGTCCGGCACCGGCCAGCGGTACACACCGGTGGAGATGGCCGGGAACGCCACGGTACGGGCGCCCAGTTCGTCGGCGACCCGCAGGCACTGGCGGTGGCAGGAGGCGAGCAGGCCGGAGCGGTCCTCGGCGGCGGACCAGACCGGGCCGACGGTGTGGATCACCCAACGGGCGTCCAGCTCGCCCGCGGTGGTGGCGACCGCCTGCCCCGTGGGCAGACCGCTGCCGTACCGCGAGGCGCGCAGGTCGCGGCAGGCGTCGAGGATCGCCGGGCCGCCGCGGCGGTGGATGGCTCCGTCGACGCCGCCGCCGCCGAGCAGCGAGGAGTTGGCCGCGTTGACGATCGCGTCGGCGTGCTCGCGGGTGAGGTCGCCCCGGACCAGGGTGATGCGGGTCATGGCTGCCGCAGCCGGCGCCAGACGGCCTTCGCCGCGTTGTGCCCCGACATGCCGTGCACCCCGGGGCCGGGCGGGGTCGCCGAGGAGCAGATGAAGACGGCCGGGTGCGGGGTGGCGTACGGGAAGAGGGACAGCTTGGGGCGGAGCAGCGTCTGGAGGCCGGAGACCGCGCCGGAGGCGATGTCGCCGCCGACGTAGTTGGCGTTGCGGGCGGCCAGTTCGGGCGGGCCGGCGGTGGCGCGGGCCAGGACGCGGTCGCGGAAGCCGGGCGCGAACCGCTCCAGTTGGCGTTCGATCACGTCGGTGAGGTCGCCGGTCCAGCCGCTCGGGACATGGCCGTACGCCCAGAAGACGTGCTTGCCCCGCGGGGCGCGGGTGGGGTCGGCGACGCTCGGCTGCACGGTGATCAGGAACGGCCGCTCGGGGGCGCGGCCGGCCCGGGAGACGTCGTGCAGGGCGGTGCCGATCTCGGCGCAGTCCGCGCCGACCTGCACGGTCCCGGCGATCCGGGCCTCGGGCGCGGTCCACGGGACGGGGCCGTCCAGCGCGTAGTCGATCTTGAAGACGCCGGGGCCGTACCGGTAGCCGTCGTAGGCCCGGCCGAAGCCGGCGATGCGGGCCAGCGCGGTGGGCGAGGTGTCGAAGACGTAGGCGCGGGCGGGCGGCAGGTCGTCCAGCCGCTTGACCTCGTAGTCGGTGTGCACGGTGCCGCCGAGGTCGGTGAGGTGGGCGGTGAGGGCGTCGGAGATCGCCTGGGAGCCGCCGCGGGCCACCGGCCAGCCGCGGGCGTGGGCGGCGAGGAGGAAGACCAGGCCGATGGCGGAGGTGGCGAGGCCGCCGAGCGGTGCCATGACGTGTGCGACGAGCCCGGCCAGCAGGGTCTTGGCCTTCTCGTCGTGGAAACGGCGCATCAGCCAGGTCGACGGGGGCAGGCCGGTGAGGCCGAACCGGGCGAGCGTGACCGGGTCGCGGGGCAGCGCGGTCAGCGGCAGCGACATGAAGTCCCGGACCAGCGTGTCCCAGTGCGGCAGGAAGGGTTCGACCAGTCTGCGGTAGGTGCCCGCGTCGCGCGGCCCCAGGGAGGCGGCGGTCTCCCCCACCGAGCGGGAGAGCACGGCGGCCGAACCGTCCAGGGCCGGGTGGGCCATCGGCAGGCCGGCGTGCAGCCACTGGAGGCCGTAGCGGTCCAGCGGCAGGGCGCGGAAGGCCGGTGAGTTGATCGCGAGGGGGTGGGCCGCGGCGCAGGGGTCGTGCCGGAAGCCGGGCAGGGTCAGCTCCTCGGTGCGGGCACCGCCGCCCACGGTGCTCCGGGCCTCGAAGACGGCGACGGAGAAGCCGCGCCGGGCCAGCTCCACGGCAGCGGTCAGCCCGTTCGGCCCCGCACCCACCACGACCGCATCGAGCATCGACGGCACCTCGGACCCCATTCGTCAGCCGATGGCCACTCGGACCAGGATAGGCCCCGTGCCTTCACGGGCTCCGGCCACCGGTGCCCACTGCCCCGGGCCGACCGGCCCGAGCCCCGTCCCGACCGGCCCAAGCCTCGGGCCGACCGGGGCTCGGGCTACCGGGCCGACCGGGAGGTCGGGTCACCGGGCCGGTCAGGACGCAGGCCCACCGGGCCGGCCGGGGCGTTGTCCCGTCAGCCCGCGCCACCGGACAGCACCGCGATGATGCGGCGGGCCGTGGCCGCGTCACCGACCGCGGGCCCAGCCAGGGCTCGGACTACCGGGCCGATCAGGACACGGGCCACCGGGCCGATCCGGACACAGACCCACCGGGCCAACCGAGGCATTGTCCCGTCAGCCCGCGCCGCCGGACAGCACCGCGATGATGCGGCGGGCCGTGGCCGCGTCGCGGGCCGCGGTGAACGGCAGGTCGTTGCCGCCCGTGACGCGGAACGGCTCGCCGGTCAGGGTCAGGTGCGTGCCGCCGGCCTCCTCGACCAGCAGCAGCCCCGCCGCGTGGTCCCAGGCGGCCTCCCAGCCGAAGACGGTGGCGTCCAGTTCGCCGCGGGCGATGGCCAGGTACTCCAGACCGGCCGAGCCGCAGGGGCGCGGCGCCAGGCCCGGGGCGTCGAGGGCGCGCAGGACGCGCTTCTGCTCGTCGGTGGTGAAGTCCGGGTGGGAGGTGGCGATCCGCAGGTCCCGGCCGGGCTCGGGCGGACCGGCGGACAGCCGCTCGCCGTCCAGGAAGGCGCCCCGGCCGCGTATCGCCGTGGCGAACTGGTCGCGGGCGGGCGCGTGGGTCCAGGAGGCGAGCAGCTCGCCGTGCTGGGCGAGGGCGACCAGGGTGCAGAAGCCGCTGTCGCCATGGACGAACTGCCGGGTGCCGTCGACGGGGTCGACGATCCACACCGGCGCGTCGCCGCGCACCGCGTCGTAGCTGGCCGGGTTGGCGTGCACCGCCTCCTCGCCGACCACGACCGAGCCGGGGAGCAGGGCGATCAGGGCCTCGGTGAGGTACTGCTCGGCGTCGCGGTCGGCATCCGTCACCAGGTCGTGCGGTCCGGCCTTCTGGTCGACCTCGTGCGCGGCGAGCCGGCGCCAGCGCGGCATCACCTCCTGCGCGGCCGCCTTGCGGACGGCCTCCTCCACGTCGTCGGCGTGCCGGGCGAGAAACTCGTCGATGGTTTCGTTGTTCTCGATCATGCCTCCATGAGAGCACGCGGCACTGACAATCCCCTCCCGGGCGGTGTGCACCGGGTGGAATCGGGACGAACACCGGGTGCGCCCGGGAGCCCTCGGTGCCCGCCGGGCCGGTGTGCGGGCGAGTTACCGTTGATCGGGAAAACGGCACGTGGAGGAAAGATGCACGGGGAGTACAAGGTCCCGGGCGGCAAGCTGGTCGTCGTCGATCTCGACGTGGCCGACGGCGCGCTCCGTGACGTCCGGGTGTCGGGCGACTTCTTCCTGGAGCCGGACGAGGCCCTGCTCGCCATCGACCAGGCCCTCGAAGGCGCCCCGGCCGAGACCGACGCCGCCGGCCTCGCCGCCCGCGTCGACGCCGCCCTGCCCGAGGGCACCGTCATGTACGGCCTCACGTCTCAGGGCGTGGCCGTGGCGGTGCGCCGCGCCCTGGCCAGGGCGACGGACTGGACCGACTACGACTGGCAGCTCGTCCACGACGCCCCCCAGTCCCCCGCCCTGCACATGGCCCTCGACGAGGTCCTCACCGCCGAGGTCGCCGCCGGCCGCCGGGGCCCCACCCTGCGGGTCTGGGAATGGGGCGGGCCCGCGGTGATCATCGGCAGCTTCCAGTCGCTGCGCAACGAGGTCGACCCGGAGGGCGCCGCCCGGCACGGCATCACCGTCGTGCGCCGCGTCTCCGGTGGTGGTGCCATGTTCGTGGAGGTCGGGAACAGCATCACCTACTCGCTGTCCGTGCCCGCCCCGCTGGTCTCCGGCCTGTCCTTCGCCGAGTCCTACGCCTACCTGGACGACTGGGTGCTCGGCGCCTTCGCCGACATGGGCATCAAGGCCTGGTACCAGCCCCTCAACGACATCGCCACCGACGCCGGCAAGATCGGCGGCGCCGCCCAGAAGCGCATGGTCGCCACCGACGACGGCCCCGGCGCCGTCCTGCACCACGTCACCATGAGCTACGACATCGACGCCGACAAGATGCTGGAGGTCCTCCGCATCGGCAAGGAGAAGATGTCGGACAAGGGCACCAGGAGCGCCAAGAAGCGCGTCGACCCCCTGCGCCGCCAGACCGGCCTGCCCCGCGAAGCCGTCATCGACCGGATGCTGACCTCCTTCCGCAACCGCTACGGGCTGACCGAAGGCCACGTCACCGCCGAGGAGATGGCCCGCGCCAAGGAGCTCGCCGAGACCAAGTTCAGCAGTCCGGAGTGGACCGCCCGGGTGCCCTGACCGCCGGCACCTCAGTCGCTCGCGCCGAGAGCCCGCGCGAGTGCGTCGAGGGTCACGTCGACGACGGCGCGCAACTGCTCCGTACTGGTTCCGGCCCTGCTCATGACGGCGAGGGACTGGTTCACGGCCGCGAGGTGGGCCGCGAAGGACTCGGCCGCCGCGTCGGGCAGCCGGCCGGCCGTCAGCGCGGTGCGCAGCCGGGCGTGCTGGAAGCCGATCGCCTCCCGCGCCCGGGCCGCGACGCCCGCGCTCAGCACCGGGGTGGCCATGACGGTCTGGGCCACCAGGCAGCCGTCGGGCAGGCGGGGGTCCGCGATGCGTTCCAGGGTGATGTCGAAGAACGCCCGCGCGGCCGCCAGCGGCCGGTCGGCGGCGCAGGACAGCGCGGCGTCGTACTTGTCTCCGTAGCGCGTGGTGTACCGCTCCAGGCAGCGCAGGAAGAGCGTGTCCTTGTCGCCGAGGGAGGAGTAGATGGAGCTGCGGTTGAGCCCGGTCGCCCGGGACAGGTCGTCCACCGACGTGTCCGCGTAACCGGCCCGCCAGAACTGGACCATCGCGGCATCGAGCGCCGCGGCGACGTCGAACTGCTTCTTGCCCGCCATGCCGTGCCTCCCTCCTGTCGGCCTTCCCGGCTTACCCGGCCTTCCCGGCCTTCTCGGTGGAGACCACCATACCCATCTTGAACTAACCAGTTCAAGATGGGTTAGGGTGCAGCCATGCCCGCCGCGCTCGTGGGCCTCGCCCCCGGCCGGCCCCGGCGCACCGGATCGACCGGCACGCGCACGCACACCTGACACCAGTGGAGGAAAGTCATGGCCGACCCCGCGCACACCCCCCGCGTCCCCGGCAACCCGGTCCGCGGCCTGCCACTGCCCGACCTGGCCGGTTTCACCCACCGTTGGGTCGACGCGGGCGGCGTCCGGCTGCACGCGGTTGAGGGCGGCCGGCCGGACGGGCCGCCCGTCGTGCTGCTCGCCGGGTTCCCGCAGACCTGGTGGGCATGGCGCAAGGTGATGCCGAGCCTGGCCGGCCGGTTCCACGTGATCGCGATCGACCTGCCGGGCCAGGGCCACTCCGAACGCCCGGACATCAGCTACGACACGCACACGGTCGCCGCGCACGTGCACGCCGCGGTCGAGGCGCTCGGCGTCCCGGCCTACTGGCTGGTCGCCCACGACATCGGCGCCTGGGTCGCCTTCTCCCTCGCCCTGAAGTACCGGAGCCGGTTGCGCGGCCTGGCGCTGCTGGACGCCGGCATCCCGGGCATCACCCTCCCCGACGCCATTCCGACCGACCCGGCGCGGGCCTGGAAGACCTGGCACTTCGCCTTCCACCTGGTGCCCGAGCTGCCCGAGACACTGCTCGCCGGCCGCGAACGGGAGTACGTCGGCTGGTTCCTGAAGGCCAAGACCCTCGCCGCCGACACCTTCGACGACGCCGAGATCGAGCGGTACGCCGCGTCGGTGGCCGCCGACGGCGGTCTCCGTGCCTCGCTGGCCTACTACCGGGACGCCGCCGAGTCGGCACGGCGGAACCACGAAGCGCTGGAACGCCAGCGCCTGGAACTCCCGCTGCTCGGCATCTCCGGCAGCCACGGCTCCATCCCCGACATGGCGGCCTCCCTCGGGCCGTGGGCCGACCGCGCCACCGGGATCGTCGTGCCGGAATCGGGCCACTTCATCCCCGATGAACAACCCGCCGCCGTCGCCGCCGCGCTGACCGACTTCGTCACCGGAAACGACGCCGCCTGACCGGCCACTTGGACGAGTGATCAAGCACCCCTCCGGTCCGGTGGCACGGGGTGACCCGCCAGGAACGGGCGCAGGAGGGCGAGCAGCCGCCGCGGGCGGTGCAGCGGGATGATGTGGCCGCAGTCCTCGACGATCCGGCCGGTGAGGTCGTCGGTGACCGGACGGAGCTGGCGTTCCAGCGCGGCGCCGACCGGGTGCGCGCCGATCGCCAGGGTCGGCACGGTCAGCCGGGCGGTGGCGACGGCCTGTTCGATCTGGGCCGCGCTCTCGTCCAGCGCGCGGTAGGAGGAGAAGGCCCGGCGCAGCGCGTCGCGTCCGGTGTAGGCGTGCACGAAGCGGTCCCGTACGTCGGCCGGCACGCCGTCGCCGAGGGTGCCCGAGGTGAGGAAGAAGTCGACGTACCGGGCCTCGTTGCCCGCCAGGACCGCTTCCGCCAGTCCGGGCACGCGGTGGAAGCCGAACCACCACGGGGCGCCGTGCGCGAGGAAGTCCTCGGCGCCGGGCAGCCGGCCGATCAGGGACTCCATGAGGACCAGCCGGCGCACCAGGTCCGGGCGGCGCATGGCCAGCAGGAACGCCGGGGGCGCACCGGCGTCGATGCCGGCCACCGCGGCGCCGGTCGCGCCGAGTGCCGCCAGCAGGGCGGCGGCGTCCTCGGCCAGCGTGCCGGCGTCGTACCCGGCGGCGGCCGGGCCGCTGGCCCCGAAGCCCCGCAGGTCGGGCGCGATGACCGTGTACCGGTCGGCGAGGCCGGCCAGCACCTCCCGCCACAGCTCCCAGGTGTGCGGGAAGCCGTGCAGCAGCAGGACGGGCGGTCCGCTGCCGGCCAGGGCCACGTTCAGCTCCACTCCGTTGACGGTGATTCGGCGCAGCTCGGGCATGTCGGGCTCCAGGAAGTGAGAGGTGGCGGGCGGTAACCAAAGGAGACATGGCAACCGTAGGGAACTACCATCGGGTTTCCCAGACGGCACTTTCCCGACAGGTGGTGAGCCCGGCGTGACCACGTCCCGGCGCGGTGACCTCTTCGATCCGCTGTGCCCGACCCGGCAGTTGCTGGACCGCATCGGCACCAAGTGGACCTCGATGGCGATCAAGGTGCTCGCCGACGCGGCCCCCGGTGAGGTGCGTTTCGCGGACCTGCGGCGCCGGATGCCGGGCATCTCGCAGAAGATGCTCTCCGTCACCCTGCGCGGCCTGGTCGGCGACGGCCTGGTGGAACGCCGGGTGGAGCCGACCGTGCCGCCCGCCGTGCACTACCGGCTGACCGGCCTCGGCCGCTCCCTGGAGGAGCCGCTGTCCGCGCTGCGCGCCTGGGCCGAGCGGCACATGGCGACGATCGACGAGACACACCGCAGGCAGGAGGCGACGTCGAACGGGCCGGGCGGCAACGGGAGTTGACGTCGCGGGCGGCGGTCGCTCGTCGCCCCTGACGGTCCGTGCGGGGCTGTCTGCGTCACCGCGCGGGCACGGAGCGAGTTCACCCTTCCGCCCCACAGGGAGACGTGTGAGACTGGCGTCCCGTCCGCTGTGCGGACCCCTCCGCACCGTCCCCCACGAGAAGTGCGCCGTGTCCTCGCTCCCCCTGCCGCTCGCCCTCACCGCGCGCCTGGCCCCGGTCGCCGTGCTCGCCACGGCGGGCTGGGTGCTGTCGTCGCCGTCCGACACCACCTCGGCCGCCAAACCCGAGGCGACGGCGACCGCCTCCGGCACACCGACCGCCTCCGCGTCCGCCACCCGGGCGGCGACGAAGACGTACGCCAGTGCCCCCGATCCCTGCGCGAGCCTGGCCAAGAAGACGATCACCTCGCTGGTGCCGGGCGCCAAGACGGCCGGCAAGGAGATCGCCTCCACCGACGCCGAGGTGCGCCGCACCTGCTCGTGGAACGCGCTCAAGGGGTACGACTACCGCTGGCTCGACGTGTCCTTCGAGGTGACGGAGTCCGACGAGGCGGCCGCGAAGACGTACCAGGAGCGGATCACCGACAAGAGCGGCGGCGGCGCGGTCGAGGGGCTCGGCGACGCGGCGTACTCCGTCGTCAACCTCACCACCGAGGACAAGCAGCAGACCCGGGAGGGCACGGTGGTGGTCCGGGCCGCCAACGCGCTGGTGGTCATCACCTACAACGGCAGCGACTTCGAGTCGAAGAAGGCACCGGACACGGACACGATCAACAAGGGTGCCATCAAGGCCGCCAAGGAGGCCGTGGCCTCCTTGGCGGACGGTCAGGGCTGACCCGCCGCGCGCCGGCCGCCGGCCGTCAGCGCGAGGTAGACGGCGAGGGAGGTGCCGAGTCCGACGGCCCAGCCGTAGTCGGCGAGTGGCTGGAGGAACGGGATCAGGCCGTCCACGGGGAACGGGCCCGCCTTGTTCCCGGCCGCGTCCAGGGTCGAGTACGAGCCGCCCACGGCGAGCAGCCCGCCGGCCACGAACGCGGCGACGGCCCGCCAGTTCCAGCCGCCCGCGTACCAGTACCGTCCGTGCGCGACATACAGGTCGGCCAGGTGCAGTTCGGTGCGCCGGACGATCCAGTAGTCGGCGATCAGAATGCCGGCGACGGTGCCGAGCAGACCGCCGACCACACCGAGCCAGGTGAAGATGTACAGCTCGGGCGTCGAGGTCAGCTTCCACGGCATGACGACGACACCGAGCACCCCGGTGATGATCGCGCCGGTGCGGAAGGTGACGCGCTTCGGCGCGAGGTTGGCCAGGTCGTAGGCGGGTGAGACGACGTTGGCGGCGACGTTGACGGAGATCGTCGCCACGAACACGGTGATCAGCGCGAAGAGCAGACCGAACACGTTGTCGGTCTTGCCGGCCAGCTCGACCGGGTCCCAGATCGCCGCGCCGTACACCTGCTGCGAACCGGAGGTGACCAGCACCGACATCAGCGCGAACAGGGTCATGGTGGTGGGCAGGCCGAGGGTCTGCCCCCACACCTGCGCCCGCTGGCCCTTGCCGAAGCGGGTGAAGTCGGGGATGTTCAGGGACAGCGTCGACCAGAAGCCGATCATGCCCATCAGGCCGGGGAAGAAGACCTTCCAGAAGTCGGCGCCCCAACCGACCTTCGACGGCTCGTGCAGCAGCGGCCCGAAGCCGCCCGCCTTGCCGGCGATCCAGACCAGCAGCACCACCGCGCCGACCAGGACGAACGGGGCGGCCCAGTTCTCGAACCGGCGCAGCGTCTCCATTCCCCGGTAAATCAGGGCGAGTTCGATCACCCAGAAGACCAGGAAGCACAGCCACAGGGTCCACGGGTAGCCGCCGACCTTCCCGGCGTCCGCCCAGCCGCCGAAGATCTTGCCGAGCAGCACGAAGATGCCCTGGCCGCCGATCCAGGTCTGGATGCCGAACCAGCAGCAGGCCACCGCCGCCCGCAGCAGCGCGGGCAGATTGGCGCCCCGGACGCCGAACGAGGCGCGGGCCAGCACCGGGAAGGGGATGCCGTACTTCGGTCCGGCGTGGCCGGTCAGCAGCATCGGCAGCAGCACGATGACGTTGGCCAGCCCGATGGTCAGCACCGCCTGCTTCCAGTCCATGCCCAGCGCCACCAGCCCGGAGGCCAGCGTCCAGGACGGGATGCAGTGGGCCATGCCGATCCACAGGGCCACGAAGTTGTACGTGGTCCAGCGGCGCTCGGCGAGCGGGACGGGACGCAGGTCGTCGTTGGCGTAGCGGCTGCCGGCCGGGTAGGCGTCGGGCGGCAGTTCGACGGCGCCGGTGGGGACGGGGGCGGGTATGGGAGCGGTGTCGGTCATGGGCAGGCCAATCGGGCGAGGGGACGGGAGAGGCCGTGCGGGTGCGGGACCGGTGGTGGGGCGGTGGGGGGCAGGGCGGATACGGGGCCGGTGGGCCGGGGGAGGTCAGCCGTTGACGGCCGGGATCACCTGGGAGCCGTAGGCGTCGATGACGGATTCCCGGGCGTCGTGCATGGCGTAGAGGGCGAACTGGTCGACGCCGAGGGCGCGCAGCGCGGTCAGTTTCTCGATGTGCCGCTCGGCCGGTCCGATCAGGCAGAACCGGTCGACGATCTCGTCCGGCACGAAGGCGGTGTCCGGGTTGTCGCTGCGGCCGTGGTGGGCGTAGTCGTAGCCGTCGCGGGCCTTGATGTAGGCGGTGAGTTCGGCGGGTACGGCGGCGGAGTGCTCGCCGTACCTGGCGACCAGGTCGGCCACGTGGTTGCCGACCATGCCGCCGAACCAGCGGCACTGCTCGCGGGCGTGGGCGAGGGCGGCGGGCGAGTCGTCCGCGGTGACGTAGGCGGGCGCGGCGACGCACACGGTGACCTCGGCCGGGTCGCGGCCGGCCGCCACCGCCGCGGCCTTCACCGCCTTGACCAGGTACTCGGTGAGGTAGAGGTCGGCGAGCTGGAGAATGAAGCCGTCGGCCTCCTCGCCGGCCAGCTTCAGGGCCTTCGGCCCGTACCCGGCCATCCAGACCGGGAGTTCGGCGCCGGGCCCGATCCACGGGAACCGGACCACCGTGCCGCCGCCGAGGTCGGCCTCCGCTCCGCTGCCCAGCGCCCGGATCACCCGCATGGCGTCGCTGAGCCGGGCCAGGGTGTTCGGCGGGCGGCCGGCCACCCGCATCGCGGAGTCGCCGCGGCCGATGCCGCAGACGGTGCGGTTGCCGTACATGTCGTTGAGGGTGGCGAAGGTGGAGGCGGTCACCTCCCAGGTACGGGTGCCCGGGTTGGTGACCATCGGGCCGACCTTCAGCTTCTGGGTGTTGGCGAGGATCTGGCTGTAGATGACGAACGGCTCCTGCCACAGCACGGCGGAGTCGAAGGTCCAGCCGTAGCGGAAGCCATGGCGTTCCGCCCGTTTCATCAGGCTGATGACCCGGGCGGCCGGTGGGTCGGTCTGCAGGACGAGTCCGAAATCCATGGGCGCGGCTCCTAGTTCAGGTACTGGCAGGTGGAGCGCGGGGTGTAGACGCCGTGGCCCTTGCGTCCGGTGTACTCGCGCTCGGTGATGACCGGCTCGCCGCGCGAGAGGACGGTGTCGACCCGGCCGGTGATCCGCCTGCCCTCGTACGCCGAGTAGTCGACGTTCATGTGGTGGGTGGCGGCGGAGACGACCTGATCGGCGTCCGGGTCGTAGAGCACGATGTCGGCGTCCGCGCCCGGCGCGATGGTGCCCTTCCTGCCGTACAGGCCGAACATCCGGGCCGGCGCGGCGCAGGCGATCTCGATCCAGCGGCGGCGCGAGATGTGCCCGTCGACCACGGCCTGGTGCAGCAGGTCCATCCGGTTCTCCACGCCCGGCAGCCCGTTGGGGATCTTGGAGAAGTCGCCGCGGCCCCGTTCCTTCTGGCCGGTGAAGCAGAACGGGCAGTGGTCGGTGGAGACCACCTGGAGGTCGTCGGTGCGCAGCCCCCGCCACAGCGCCGCCTGGTGCTCGCGCGGCCGAAGCGGCGTACTGCACACGTACTTGGCGCCCTCGAAGTCCGGCTCGGCGAGGTTGTCGGTGGACAGGAAGAGGTACTGCGGGCAGGTCTCGCCGAAGACCGGCAGCCCCTCGTCGCGGGCCCGGGCCAGTTCCGCGACCGCCTCCACCGCCGAGACGTGCACGACGTACAGCGGTGCCCCGGCGACCTGGGCGAGGCGGATCGCGCGGTGGGTGGCCTCGGCTTCGAGGAGAGCCTTGCGGACCTCGCCGTGGAAGCGGGGGTCGGTCTCGCCGCGGGCCAGGGCCTGCTGCACCAGGACGTCGATGGCGATGCCGTTCTCGGCGTGCATCATGATCAGGCCGCCGTTGTCGGCGGCGCGCTGCATGGCGCGCAGGATCTGGCCGTCGTCGGAGTAGAAGACCCCCGGGTAGGCCATGAACTGCTTGAACGAGGTCACCCCCTCCCCCACCAGCAGGTCCATCTCCTTCAGCGTCTCCTCGTGCACATCGGAGACGATCATGTGGAAGCCGTAGTCGATCGCGCAGTTGCCCTCCGCCTTGGCGTGCCAGGCGTCCAGGCCCGCGCGCAGCGAGCCGCCCTTGGACTGGATGGCGAAGTCGACGATCGTGGTGGTGCCGCCCCAGGCGGCGGCCCGGGTGCCGGTCTCGAAGGTATCGGCGGCGAAGGTGCCGCCGAACGGCATCTCCATGTGGGTGTGGGCGTCGACGCCGCCCGGGATGACGTACTTGCCGGTGGCGTCCAGCACCCGGTCGGCGGTGAACGCCTCGGCGGCCGGGGTGCCGGTGGCGGCGAGGGCGGCGATCCGGCCGTCCTCGATCAGGACGTCGGCACGCACTTCGTCGGCGGCGGTGACGACGAGGCCGCCGCGGACGACGGTACGGCTGCTGCTGCTCATGCGGTTCCCTCTCGCAGGGCCGGGCGCTTACAGACTGCTGAGCGCGCGTTCCAGGATCGCGGCGCCCTCCTCGGCCTCCGCGACGGTCAGGGTGAGCGGCGGGGCGATGCGCAGCGCGCTGGTGTCGTGGCCGCCGCCCTTGCCGATCAGCAGTCCGCCGGCCCGGGCCTCCTCCAGTACCGCCGAGGCGGCCCGCGGGTCGGCCTCGTCGGTGCCGGGCCGGGTCAGCTCGACGCCGATCATCAGGCCCCGGCCGCGCACCTCGCGGACGTGCGGCACCCGGGCGGCGACGGCCCGCAGCCGCTCGATGAGCAGTCCGCCGACCCGGCGGGCGTTGCCCTGGAGGTCGTGTTCGAGGAGGTAGCCGAGGTTGGCGAGACCGGCCGCCATGGTGATCTGGGTGCCGCCGAAGGTGGAGATGCTGCCCGCGTCCAGACAGTTCATGATCTCGGCGCGGGCGATGACGCCACCGATGGACATGCCGTTGCCGATGCCCTTGGCGAACGTCACGAGGTCGGGCGGGCCGCTCCGGCCGTGCGCCTGCCAGCCCCAGAAGTGGTCGCCGGTGCGGCCCCAGCCGGTCTGCACCTCGTCGGAGATCCACAGGATGCCGCGCTCGCGCAGCACCTCGCGGAAGGCGGCGTACAGGCCGTCCGGCGGGGAGGTGAACCCGCCGACGCCCTGCACGGGTTCGGCGATCAGCGCGGCCGGCGGGCGGGTGTGGCCGAGCAGGTCCGTCAGGTCACCGACGCACGCGGCGATGAACTCCCGGTCGGCCAGGTGCGCGTAGGGGCCCCGGGTGCGGACGCCGCCGTGCACGTAGAGGGTCTGGAGCGGGGAGAGGGAGGTGGGTGACCAGCCGCGGTTGCCGGTGATGCCGACGGTGGCGAAGGACCGGCCGTGGTAGCTGTTGCGCATCGCCAGGACCGTGTCGCCGCGCCGGTACGCCGTCGCCAGCAGCAGGGCGGTGTCGTTGGCCTCGGTGCCGGAGGTGGTGAAGAAGACCCGGGCGTCGGGGATGCCGCTCACCTTGGCGATCCGCTCGGCGAGTTCGACCATCGGCCGGTTGAGGTAGAGGGTGGAGGAGTGCAGGAGCCGGCCGGCCTGTTCGGCGACCGCCTTGGTGACCTCGGGCAGGGCGTGCGCGGTCATGGTGGTGAGGATGCCGCCGAAGAAGTCCAGGTAGCGGTTGCCGGCCGCGTCCCACACGTGCCGGCCCTCGCCGTGGGTGATCTCCAGGGGGTCCTCGTAGTACAGGGCAAGCCAGTCGGGCAGCACGGCCCGGTGGCGGCCCAGCAGGTCGTGGGTCACGGCCGCACCAGCCCCTCGTAGGCGTCGGGGCGGCGGTCGCGGTAGAAGGCCCACTGCTGCCGCACCTGTTCGACAAGGCCGAAGTCGAGGTCGCGGACGACCAGTTCCTCCTTGCTGTCGCTGGCGGTGTCACCGACGAACTGGCCGCGCGGGTCGACGAAGTAGGAGGTGCCGTAGAAGTCGTTGTCGCCGTACTCCTCCTGGCCGACGCGGTTGATGGCGGCGACGAAGTACTCGTTGGCGACCGCCGCCGCGGGCTGCTCCAGCCGCCACAGGTGGGCCGAGAGGCCGCGGTGGGTGGCGGACGGGTTGTACACCAACTGGGCGCCGTTGAGGCCGAGTTGCCGCCAGCCCTCCGGGAAGTGCCGGTCGTAGCAGATGTAGACGCCGACCCGGCCCACGGCGGTGTCGAAGACCGGCCAGCCGAGGTTGCCGGGCCGGAAGTAGTACTTCTCCCAGAAGCCGTGCACCTGCGGGATGTGATGCTTGCGGTAGGTGCCGAGGACGGTGCCGTCGGCGTCGATCACGGCGGCGGTGTTGTAGTAGAAGCCGGACTGCTCGACCTCGAAGACGGGGGCGACGACGACCATGCCGGTCTCCCGGGCGAGATCCCGCATCCGGCGCACGGTGGGGCCGTCGGGGACGGGTTCGGCCCAGCGGTAGTGCTCGGGGTCCTGGACCTGGCAGAAGTAGGGGGCGTTGAAGACTTCCTGGAACCCGATGATCCGCGCGCCCCGGCGGGCCGCCTCGCGGGCGTGCTCCTCGTGTTTCGCCACCATGGACTCGGTGTCCCCGGTCCAGGTGGCCTGGACCAGAGCGGCACGTACGACGTTGGCCATGAGCTGCTCCTTCGACGCGACGTCAGAGCCTCTACGCCCGTAGAACAGGCCGTAGAAGGACGAAAGTAGGCCCCCTGGACGAGCTTGCCAAGACCATCGTCGTCAAGGCGTGATGTCGATCGGGTTTCACACTCCGGTGGACGAGCGGGCTCCCCGGCAGGTCAGCACGGTCCGGCCCGGTCAGCCCGCCAGTCCGGCCACCCGCAGGGCGTGGACGAGATCCCAGTGCCGTTCGTCGCCGACGCCGAGGGCGGCTTCGAGCAGCAGCGGGACCAGCCGCGGCGGGTCGGGGGCGACGCTGCGCGCGGCCTGTTCGGGGGTGCGGACCCGGACGTAGGCGCCGAGCAGCACCCGGGCCGCGCGGTGCCGGCCGGCGTCGACCAGGCCGAGGACGCCCCGGCCGATCTCGTCGGCCGGCCGTACGACGCCCTGCCGCAGCATCTGCTCGGCGTCGTGCTCGCGGCCCGCCCCGGCCAGCGCGTCGGCGGCATCGACCAGCCGGTCCGCGGGCAGCGCGGCGGCCTCCCAGAGCAGCGTGGCCCAGTCCGCGCCGAGCCCGGCGTCCCGCAGCGCGTCGGCGAACAGGGGCAGGCGTACGGCGGGCCACTGCGCGGCCTCGGCCAGCAGCCCGTGCGCCTCGCCGCTGCGTCCCGTGCGGCGCAGATACGCCAGCCGCCGCACCGCTTCGGCGACCGCGTGCCGGTCGGCCGCCCCGGGCCCTTCCCCGCCGGTCCCGCCGGGCTCCGCCGCGCCGGCCCCGGCGAAACGGGCGCCGCGGGGGGTGGGAGCGGGGGGCTCGTGGGGTCCGGGCGGTCCGGAGGCTTCGGGTGCGGTCGGTACGACGGGTACGGCGAGGGGGGCGGTGCCCTCCTCGGCCATCCCGGCGAAACGGGCACCGCCGCGCTTGCGTTTCCTGGTGTGGGGGGTGGGGGCGGAGGCGGCGCTGGGGGCGGCGGCGACGGGGCTGGGCGTGCCGGGGGCGGGCCCGGCGCCAGCAGGCCCGGTGGGGGCGGCAGCAGGGCCGTCGGCCTGCTGCCGTCCCGCGGCGCCCCGGTGCTCGTGCTCGTGCTCGCTCCAGGAAGGTTCCGCCCAGGACTCCGCGCCGGTCGGCCGGGTCACGCGGGCCAGCCGGCCGCGCAGTTCCGCCACCCGGGCGGTGGCCCGTTCCTGGTCGTCGCGGGTCCAGGCCAGCTCGCGGCGCAGGGCGTCGGCCGCCTCGCGGGTCGGGGCGGCGGCGAGGCGCCGGCTCAGTTCCGCCGCCCGGTCGGCGGCGTGCCGCTGCTCGCGGAGCATCAGGGCGAGCCGGTCGCCGAGCGCGTCCCGGCCCCCCGGCCGGGTGTCGTACGCGGCGAGCGCGGCGGTGTGCAGGGACTGGGCCCGGTTCCGCTCGGCGGCGGCGGTCGCCGGGGCGTACCGCGCGCCGAGGTCCCGCAGCAGCGCCTCCACCACGTCCCAGGGCGGCACCTCACGCCCGTCGAGACAGGCCCGCATCCCGTCGGGGTCGCGCTGCCAGAAGACGGCGTACCAGCCGCCGCCCCGGTCCAGCCGGGCCAGCAGCCCGGTCAGGTAGTGCGCGAACCGGCCCACCGCAGCGGGCAGTTGTTCCACGGCCATGCGTCGACTCCCCCCGGACTCCGACCGACTGGAGCACTCCGGTCCGGTCCGTAGGGAACACCAGCCGTGTTACGCCGCGACTACGGGGAGTTTTCCGCCGCCGTTCTCCGGGTGCCCGGTCGCCGCCGCGGCGGGCCCGCACCACTGGGCCAGGGTGTCCAGCGACAGGCCGAGCGCCCGGGCCAGCGCGGCGACCGTGAAGAAGGCCGGGGTCGGCGCCCGGCCGGTCTCGATCTTGCGCAGGGTCTCGGCGGAGACGCCGGCGGCGGCGGCGATCTCGGGCATGCTGCGACCGCCGCGCGCCTCCCGCAGCAGCCGCCCCAGCCGCTCGCCGCGTTCGCGCTCTTCGGGGGTGAGGGGAGTGCGTACCATGCCGTCATTCTAATACCGGTCCCGGCGGATGCGGCCGGTCCGTATTTGTTGGCCTTCGAAGCTGATCGCAGGTCGCGGGGGCGACGGTTCGGAGCGGGAGTACCGGTTCCGCAGCACCTCGGCGGAGTGGCTGCCCTGGGAGGCACCGGTGAGCGAGCTGGGCCGTGATGGACGCCTTCCTGGAGGAGGGGTACTCCTCGCCGAGCACTGGAGATGCCGCCCGCCGCGCGCCGTGCCAGGGTGGTCGCACAGCACGCCCCGGTGTGTGACCGGCGCCCCTCCGGGTTACCCGACCCCGGCACGTCGACCAGCGAAGGCGTCCCGGACCGGCGCGGGGACGCCGGATGGGAAGGCCATGACCAGCGGCTTCAGCGGACCGGAAGGGTACGACCCCTTCGCGGAGTTCTTCGCCCGTTTCTTCGGCGGCCCGCGCCAGGGTCCCCGCCAGATCGACATCGGCCGGCTGCTCAGCCAGCCCGCCCGTGAGCTGGTCCGGGGCGCGGCCCAGTACGCCGCCGAGCACGGCAGCCGGGATCTGGACACCGAGCATCTGCTGCGTTCCGCGCTCACCACCGAGCCGACCCGCAGTCTGCTCAGCCGGGCCGGTGCCGACCCCGACTCGATGGCGTCGCAGATCGACGAGCGGACCGGGCCGGTGCAGCACAAGCCCGGCGAGGCCCCGCCGCCCACGTCCCTCTCCCTGACCCCGGCGGTCAAGCGGGCCCTGCTGGACGCGCACGAGCTGGCCCGCGCCTCCGGCACCGGCTACATCGGCCCGGAGCACGTGCTCAGCGCGCTCGCCGCCAACCCGGACTCGGCGGCCGGGCACATCCTGAACGCGGCCCGCTTCGCGCCCTCCGCGCTGCCCCCGGAGACCCCGGAGGCCACCCAGACCCGGACCGCCGAGGGCCAGCGGACCGCCAACACCCCGACCCTCGACAAGTACGGCCGCGACCTCACCGAACTGGCCCAGCAGGGCCGGATCGACCCGGTGATCGGGCGGGACGACGAGATCGAGCAGACCGTGGAGGTGCTCTCCCGGCGGGGCAAGAACAACCCGGTGCTGATCGGTGACGCGGGCGTCGGCAAGACCGCCATCGTGGAGGGGCTGGCCCAGCGGATCGCCGACGGGGACGTCCCGGACGTGCTGATCGGCCGCCGGGTGGTCGCCCTGGACCTGACCGGCGTGGTGGCCGGCACCCGCTACCGGGGCGACTTCGAGGAGCGGCTGAACACCATCGTCGGCGAGATCCGCGCCAACTCCGACCACCTGATCATCTTCATCGACGAACTGCACACGGTGGTCGGCGCGGGCGGTGGCGGCGAGGGCGGCTCGATGGACGCCGGCAACATCCTCAAGCCGGCCCTGGCCCGCGGCGAGCTGCACATCGTGGGCGCCACGACTTTGGAGGAGTACCGCCGGATCGAGAAGGACGCGGCGCTGGCCCGCCGCTTCCAGCCGATCCTGGTGCCCGAGCCGACCCCGGCGGACGCCATCGAGATCCTGCGCGGCCTGCGCGACCGCTACGAGGCCCACCACCAGGTCCGTTACACCGACGAGGCGCTGGTGGCGGCGGTGGAGATGTCGGACCGCTACCTCACCGACCGGCGGCTGCCGGACAAGGCCATCGACCTGATCGACCAGGCCGGCGCCCGGGTCCGGCTGCGGGCCCGCACCAAGGGCACCGACGTACGCACGCTGGAGCGCGAGGTCGAGCAACTGGTGCGGGACAAGGACCAGGCGGTCGCGGACGAACAGTACGAGCAGGCCACGCAGTTGCGGGACCGGATCGTGGAGCTGAAGCAGCGGATCGCGGAGGCGGCCGGTGACGGCCAGGCCGACGAGGGCCAGAACCTGGTCGTCTGCACCGAGTCCATCGCCGAGGTGGTGTCCCGGCAGACCGGCATCCCGGTCAGCAGCCTCACCCAGGAGGAGAAGGACCGGCTGCTCGGCCTGGAGCAGCATCTGCACGAGCGGGTCGTCGGCCAGGACGAGGCGGTCCGGGTGGTGTCCGACGCGGTACTGCGCTCCCGCGCCGGCCTCGCCAGCCCGGACCGGCCGATCGGCAGTTTCCTCTTCCTCGGCCCGACCGGCGTCGGCAAGACCGAACTGGCCCGCGCGCTCGCCGAGGCCCTGTTCGGCAGCGAGGACCGGATGGTGCGCCTGGACATGAGCGAGTACCAGGAACGGCACACGGTCAGCCGCCTGGTCGGCGCCCCGCCCGGGTACGTCGGCCACGAGGAGGCCGGCCAGCTCACCGAGGTGGTCCGCCGCCACCCGTACTCACTGCTGCTGCTGGACGAGGTGGAGAAGGCGCACCCGGACGTCTTCAACATCCTCCTCCAGGTCCTGGACGACGGACGGCTGACCGACTCCCAGGGCCGCACGGTCGACTTCACCAACACCGTGGTCGTGATGACCAGCAACCTCGGCTCCGACGTGATCAACCGGCGCGGTGCCACCCTGGGGTTCGGCGCGGGCGGCTCCGAGGCCGACGAGGAGGCCCGGCGCGAACAAGTACTGCGGCCCCTGCGCGAGCACTTCCGGCCGGAGTTCCT
Organism: Streptomyces sp. JW3; assembly: GCF_052216785.1. Taxonomy (NCBI): domain Bacteria; kingdom Bacillati; phylum Actinomycetota; class Actinomycetes; order Kitasatosporales; family Streptomycetaceae; genus Streptomyces; species Streptomyces sp. JW3. The sequence continues at coordinate 70,864 of NZ_JBQOUX010000023.1, forward strand.
CAACCGGATCGACGAGATCGTCGTCTTCCGCCAGCTCACCGGCGAGCAGCTGCGGCAGATCACCAGCCTGCTCCTGGACCAGACCCGGCGGATGGTCAGCGCCCAGGGCATCACGGTCGACTTCACCGACGCCGCGGTGGACTGGCTGGCCGCACGCGGCTACCAGCCCGAGTACGGCGCCCGCCCCCTGCGCCGCACCATCCAGCGCGAGGTGGACAACGAACTGTCCCGCCTGCTGCTGGACGGCCGGGTGGCGGAGGGCGGCCGGGTGACGGTGGACGCCGAGGCCGGCCACCTCACTTTCAGCACACCGGGAGCGACAGCTCCCTAGGGGCGCGGGGAACTGCGCGCCCAGCCACGACGGCGCCGCACCAAACCACTCACCCGGTGGGCCTCACCACCATCGCGGCTCCCCCACCACGGCGTTCCTTCTCCGCAGCCGCGAGCCACCGCCCGTCGGGCAACCGCTGCACCCCGGTAGCCGCGCCGATCTCGGCGTTCACCTTGAACGAATGCCCGAGCCCCTCAAGCTCCGCCCGGAGGGCACTGTCGTACAGCCCGGGTTCCAGTTCCGTCTGCGCGGCGTTGCGCTGACTGGCGCGCGGCGCGGCGATCGCGTCGACCAGCGGCAGGTCCCGGTCCAGGAAACCGGTCAGGGTCTGGAGCACGGTGGTGATGATGGTCGCGCCACCGGGTGAGCCGACCGCGACCACCGGCCGGTCGTGCCGGTCCAGCACGATGGTGGGCGCGATCGAGGACCGGGGCCGCTTGCCGGGACCGGGCAGGTTCGGGTCGGGCACCGCCGGGTCGGCGGCGGTGAAGGAGAAGTCCGTCAGCTCGTTGTTGAGCAGGAAGCCGCGGCCGGGCACGGTGATGCCGCTGCCGCCGGTCTGCTCGATGGTGAGCGTGTAGGCGACGACGTTGCCCCACTTGTCGGCGGTCGTCAGGTGGGTGGTGTTCTCGCCCTCGTACGTCGTCGGCGCCGCCGTGCCGCCCGTCGCGCAGGCCGCCGGGTCGCGCGGGTCGCCGGGCGCGAGCGGGCTGGTGAGTACCGCGTCGTCGCTGATCAGGCACTCCCGCGAGTCGGCGTACCGCTGCGAGAGCAGTTCCTTCGTCGGTACGTCCTCGACGGCGGGGTCGCCGACCCAGCGCCCCCGGTCGGCGAAGGCGATCCGGCTGGCCTCGATGAAGCGGTGCAGGTACTCGGCCTTGCTCGCCTTGGACAGGTCGGTGCGTTCCAGGATGTTGAGGGCCTCGCCGACCGTGGTGCCGCCGGAGGAGGACGGGGCGATGGAGTAGACGTCCAGGCCCCGGTAGGAGGTCTTGGTCGGCGGCTGGAGCTTGGCGCGGTAGGCGGCGAGGTCCCGCTTCGTCAGGTCGCCGGGGCGTGCGTGCCAGCCCGAGTCGGGGTCCACCGGCGGCTTGTTGACGGTGGCGAGGATGTCCTCGCCGAGGTCGCCGTGGTAGATCGCGCCGACGCCCTTACGGGCCAGTTCCCGGTAGGTGCGTGCCAGGTCGGGGTTCTTGAAGGTGGCGCCGACGGCCGGGAGTTCGCCGCCGGGCAGGAACAGCTCGGCGGTGTCGGGGAAGTAGCGGAACCGGGTCTCGTTGGCGGCGGTCTGGGAGCGGAAGGTCTCGTCGACGGTGAAGCCGTGCTGGGCCAGGCGCTCGGCCGGGGCCAGTACCGTGCCAAGGCTCCGGCTGCCCCACTTGTCGAGGGCCGTCTGCCAGGTGGCGGGGGTGCCCGGGGTGCCGACGGCCAGACCGCTGCTGACCGCGTCGGCGAACGGGATCGCCGCGCCGTCCTCCGTGAACAGGCCCGCGTCGGCGGTCAGCGGCGCGGTCTCCCGGCCGTCGATGGTGCGTACCGTACGGGACTTGGCGTCGTAGTAGACGAAGTAGCCGCCGCCGCCGACGCCGGCCGAGTAGGGCTCGGTGACGCCGAGCGCGGCGGCGGTGGCCACGGCGGCGTCGACCGCGTTGCCGCCCTTGCGCAGCACCTCGATGCCGACGGCGGTGGCGTCCGCGTCGACGCTGGCGACAGCGCCGCCGTAACCGGTGGCGACCGGCGTCTTCACCGGTTCCGCGCCGCTGTGCTGTCCGGTGGGCGGTGCCGCCGCCCCTACTGAGACGACGGCGGCCGAGACCGCCAGTACCGTGAGTTTCCGTGCGACCGGGTGACGCATCCGCACCTGCACCTCCTGAGAGAACCGTCCGGGCCAGTTGGTCGTCATGCCCCCGTCAGGGGCCAGTCGAACATTTCTCCCCCTGCGACCGCCAGCATGCGTGCTCGGGGCTGCGGATCTGCGCAACACCACGGGGATCGACCCACTTGTTCGGCCGCCGCGCATCCGTAGGCGGCCATTGAATAGACGCGCCGTCTGGTCTAGGCTCTCCAATAGACGCAACGGTAAGTCTTGTCATGAGCGTGCGCACACCGGCGCGCGCATTCGCACGTCTTGCCTGTGCCTCGTGATCGTTTCGCTCCTTCCGCTCTTCCATCGCTCATGAGAGGCCACCGCAGTGGGGAACTCGACCGTTCGCGCCGGCGACCGGACCGGCGCACCACCGACCGCACGTGGTGCCGGCCTCGCCGTGTTCAGCGTGGCCTTCGCCTTCTGGATCACCATGGCGGGCACCACCGCGCCCACCCCCCTGTACCCGCTCTACGGCGACGAGTTCGGCTTCACTCCGTTCACCGTGACCGTGGTCTTCGCCGTCTACGCGCTGGGCGTCGTCCTCGGACTGCTGGTCTTCGGCCGGCTCTCGGACCAGGTGGGACGCCGGCCCGTGCTGGTCGCCGCCACCCTGCTGTCCGTACTGGCGGCGGTGGTGTTCCTGCTGGCGCAGAACGTCGCCGCCATGATCGTCGCCCGGATCGTCTCCGGCTTCTCCGCCGCGCTGGTGACCGGCGCCGCGACGGCATCGCTCACCGAGCGGCTCGGGCAGCACAGCCGGGTGAAGCCGGCCACGGTCGCCCTGCTCGCGAACATGGGCGGGCTCGCCTGCGGCACCCTGCTGGCGGGCATCCTGGCGGACCTCGCGCCGTCCCCGCTGCGCACCCCCTGGATCGTCATGCTGGTCCTCGCCGCCGTCGCCGCCCTCGGCGTGCTGCTGAACGGCGAGAGTTCGGCCCACCGGTCCCGGTTCTCCCTCGAGTTGCAGCCGCTGCACGTCCCGGGCGAGATCCGGTCCGACTTCCTGCGGTCGGCGATGGCCGCGGGCGCCGGCTTCGCCGTGCTCGGTGTCCTGACCGCCGTGACGGGCCTGTTCCTGGGCACCGTTCTGCACGAGTCCAGCCATTCGCTGACCGGTCTGGTCGTCTTCGTCGCCTTCGCGTGCACCGCGCTCGGCCAGTTCCTCGTCCGCACCCTCAAGCCCGGCACCGCCCTGCCCGTGGCCTGTCTGGGCCTGATCGTCGCGGCCGGCCTGATCGCCGCCGCGATGGCCACCAGCACCCTGGCCCCGCTGCTCGCCGGCGCCACCGTCAACGGACTGGCCACCGGCATCGCCGTCGGCCACGGCATCGGCACCATCACCACCCGCAGCGCCCCGCAGCACCGCGGCGCGTCCGTGTCCACCTTCTTCGCCATCCTCTACTCGATGCTGGCGGTGCCCGCGATCGGCGTGGGCGTCCTGATCCGCGAGACCAGCCTGCGCCCCGCCGGCGAGACGTTCAGCGCGGTGGTCGCCGCGCTCTGCCTCGGGGTGCTGCTCAGCCTGGTACGGACGGGCCGCAGGGCCTCCTGAGCGGACCCCGCTGTGCCAGAATCACCGCGACGGACACGACGTGAAGGGTTGACGGAGCCATCGGTACCACGCGGAAACCACCACCGGCCGCGGCGAAGACCACGGTCATCAGCCGGACCGGTCCCCGCCGCAGCGAGAGCGTACGGCTGGCCGTGCTGAACGCCGCGGACGACCTGCTGGTCGAGCGGGGGTTCGCCGCCCTGACCATCGAGGGCATCGCCCAGCGCGCCGGCGTGGCCAAGCAGACGATCTACCGCTGGTGGAAGTCGAAGGTCGACATCCTCCTCGACACCCTCACCGACGACGCCCGCGACGCCCTGATGTGGCACGTGAGCGCGGGTGCCGACGCGGAGGAAGCGCTCGCGGCCCATCTGCGGCGGGTGGCCGACTTCTTCCAGGAGCCGGCCGGCCAGGTGCTCCAGGCCCTGCTCGGCCACGCCCAGCTCGACGACGACACCGCGGCGGCGCTGCGGGCCGGGTTCCTGCGGGAGCAGCGGGAGCGGGACGTCGCCGGACTGCGTGATCTCCTCGCCGGCGAGGAGATCAGGGTCGACGACCGCGGTCTCGATCACCTCGTCGACCTCGCGCTCGGCCCGCTGTACCTCCGGGTGCTGGTGTTCGGTGCGCCGATCGACAGGGAACTGCTGCACACCACGGCCCGGTTCACGCTCGCGCTGGCCCGCGAGCTGTCGGCCCGCCGCACGTGGTCAGTGCAGGGTGATGCAGCCGCTCCTTATCCCCTCGATGACAGCCTCGGTACGGGACTCCGCGCCCAACTTGATGAATATCGAATGCAGATGGACCTTGACGGTTCGCTCGGATATTCCCAGTAAGCGCGCCACCATCCTGTTCGAGTTCCCCTCCTTGATCCCGTCGAGGACTTGACGCTCCCGCGGGGTGAGCGTTGTCGGACGAGATGCGCTAACCATTTTCTTCCCCCTGCCATGCATGGCCATCACCCGCCAACGATTGCTCGTTGCGAAAACAGTATATGCATCGAAGGGGCAGTCGGAGATTAAACGTGAGTTACTTCGCAACGACAAGTTGCCTTTTGAACGAGTTCCGTCGCACATTTGGGGAAATCATTGATTCCGCTTCAAGCAAATGCATCCTGCAAGTATTTCACTGACCGGACAATCGCCTGCTCAGCGCGTTCTACCTGGTGAGCGCCCGGTCTTTTGATTCAGTCATTTATCATGACCAATTCGAAAGTCTTGCCCAAGAACGCCCCTTTTTCGCAGCCGGTCCGCAGGGATCGAGCCGCGGCATCCATATCGCAACGCCACTGAATGTGCCGAGCCGTTCGCATTTCTCTCCGGTGCCGCCGGCGGAAATGGCCGAGTACTGCTCCCGGCGGTCTTCGCGGCCGTACTGTGGCTGCGACCGAGGCACGACGACCACGGCACCACCAAGGGGAAGCATTGAGCGAGACCGGCGTCGACGGCCATCAGGACGGCTGGGCCGATGAACTGTCCGGCCGGCCCGGGACGAACGTGGACCTGCGGCTGCTGCCGGCCCTGGACGCGCTGTTGCAGGAGGGAAGTGTCACGGGCGCGGCGGAACGGCTGGCGCTGTCCCCGGCCGCCATGAGCCGGACGCTGGCCAGGATCCGCCGCGCCCTCGGCGACCCGGTCCTGGTCCGCGCCGGGCGGGGCCTGGTGCCCACCCCCCGGGCGCTGGAACTCCGGCCGAAGGTACGGGCGTTGATGTGGCAGGCGGAGTCACTGCTCAGCCCGAGCCGGCAGCAGGACCTGTCCCGGGTCAGCCGGACGCTGACCATCGTGGCGGACGAGGCGTACGCGGCGGTGCTGGCGCCGGCGCTGCTGAGCCGGGCGGGCGCGGAGGTGCCGCTGGCCCGGTTCGCGTTCACGGTGGAGAACACCCACGGCAGCGCGCCGCTGCGCGAGGGCGCCGTGGACATCGAGGTCGGCGTCATTGACGAACCCAGCCCGGAGCTGCGGATCGAGCCGCTGTTCGAGGATCGGTTCGTGGGCGTGGCGCGGGCCGGCCACCCGCTGCTGGCCGCGGAGGTGACCGCGGCGGCGTTCGCCTCGGTGCGGCACGTCAGCGTCTCCCGCAAGGGCCGGATGGCGGGGCCCATCGACACCGCGCTGCACGCCCTCGGGCTGCGCCGGGAGGTGATCGCGTCCGTGGCGAACTACGGCGAGGCGCTGCTGATGATCCCGACCGGCGACCTGGTGACCGCGATGCCCCGCTCGGTCGCCGCCGGCGCGCGACGGTCGGTGAACGTCGAGCTGTTCGACCTGCCGGTGGGCACCGAGCCCATCAGCGTCTGCCAGGCATGGCACCCGCGGCACGAGTCCGAGCCCGTGCACGGGTGGCTGCGCGGGGCCGTACGGGCCGCGCTCACCCGCCCGGCGTCCCCGTCCGCCGCGCCGCGCTCAGGTGCGCCGCGGGCCGGCCGGCTGCCGGAGCAGACCGCCGAGGAGGACGTCGAGCAGGCCGTCCAGGGGGACGTCGCGGGGGACGTCGTGGGGGACGTCGTGGGGGACGTCGTGGGGGACGTCGTGGGGGACGTCGACGGCCGGGGGTGACTCCCCGGCCCCTGCCCCCTCACCCTCCCCCTGGCCCTCCGCGTCCGCCGCCGTGCTGACGGCCATGCCGACGACCGCGCCCAGCAGCAGGTGCGCGGTGACCGCCGGATCGAGGTCGCGCGGTGTCTCGCCCCGGCCGGCCGCCCGCGCCAGCAACTGGGCCAGCCGGCCGGCCACAAGGGCCCGGCACCCGGCGTCCGCGGCGTCCGGGCTCGGGGTGCCGCCCACCCCCCAGAACACCGCGTGCCGGACCGGGTCGGCCGCCGCCGCCCGGGCCAACGCGTCCAGCAGGACGGTGAGTTCGGCCACCGGCGAGCGGCCGTCCCCGGCGGCGCTGACGGCCGGCAGCGACCGCAGGCGCGCGCGGACCGGACCGGTGACCTCGCGCAGCACCTCGGCCCGTCCCCGTACATGGCGGTACAGCGCCGCCTTGGTGACGCCGAGGCGGCCGGCGATGTCGCTCATGCTCGTCGCGTCGTGGCCCCGTTCGTGAAACAGGGCCGTCGCGGCCGCGAGGACATCCTCACGACCGCGACGCGGGCGGCGGGACGGGGCCGCCGTCCCCGGTGCCGGACTCACCGCGGTGACCGCCCCCGGCACATCTCCAGCAGCGCCTCGGCGAGGCCCGCCCCGCCCTCCCCCAGTTCCTCGGCGTACCGGCCCCGGATGGACCGCTCGCGTCCGGAGTCCAGCGGGGCGCCGCCCCCGCCGGTACGGATGCGCTGGATCTCCCGGGAGGTCTCCAGCCGCTGCTTCAGCGTGCCGATCAGGGAGCGGTCCAGGTCGTCGATCCGCTCCCGCAGCCGGTCGATGTCCCTGGGCGCGGCTTCGCCGGCGGTGGCGGTGGTCTCGCTGTGCATGGTCGTCGGTCTCCGTTCGTACGGCGGTGAGGCGGGGGGCGCCGAGGCGTACGACCCCAGGGACCGCAGTCCGGGCAGCCGCAGCCGCAGCAGTCCGACCGCGCGGGCGGTCGCGGGCTGTTCGGCGCTGCCCGGGCAGTCCGCGAACAGCACCGAGCCGCCGCGGCCGTCGGGCACGGTGTGCAGGGACACGCCCCGCAGGAAGGGGTGGCGCCGCAGGTCGTCCAGGAGGGCGCCGAGGGCGTCCGGCGGGCCCGGCAGCCGGCCGACCAGCGAGGTGCGGTCGGCCGGCCGCAACGGCGGGACGACGGATGTGCCGAAGCGCGCGCACAGCAGGAACCGGGTGACCGCGCCGGCGGTGTCCTGGATGCCGGCGGCCAGCGCCCGCAGGCCGTAGTGGGCGGCGGTGAAGGCACCGGCCACCGCGGCGTCGCACGCGCCGTCCCGGACCCGGCGCGCGGCCTCGGCGTTGGACGGCGCCGGCAGCCAGCGGGCCCGGGGCAGCCGGCCGGCCAGCCAGCGGCCGACCTGCGCCCCGGCGTGCGGGTGGCCGCTCACCGTGCGGACGGCGGCGAGCGGGGTGCCGGGACGGACCAGCAGGGCGAAGTCGATGGTGAGCACGGCCTCGCGCAGGACGGCCGGCGCGGGTGCCTCGGCGAGCGCGCGCACCGTGTCCCCGACCGGTCCGGCCACCGTGTTGTGCACGGGCAGCATCGCGGCGTCGGCGTCGCCCCGGTGCACCAGCTCCAGGGCTCGGGCGGCCGTGGCGGCCGGCAGCAGCCGGGAGCCGGCGGCCTCCGGGAGGGTGCGCAGCGCCCGTTCGGTGAAGGTGCCCTCCGGCCCCAGGTACGTCAGCCGCCACGGGCCCGGGACACGTCCCGGCGCGGGACGCGGGTGGGTGTCCGGTACCGGCGTCTTCATGTCACGCGGTGGCGAGCGCGGCGTCCACCGTACTCGCCACGGCGCTTTTGGCCCGGCGCAGTTCCTTGTCCTCCAGCAGTCCGGGAGCGAACGCGGCGGCGTCGACGGTGACACTGGCGGCGGCCCGGCCGGCCTGCTCGACCACCACCGTGGTGCGGACGGTGAGCCGGCTCGGCTCCGACAGGTCCGAGGCGTCCACGGTGAGCCGCAGGGTGGCGCCGACCGGGAAGAGGAAGTTGGAGAACGTGGTGTTCATCGAGTTCAGCACGATGTAGTAGCGCTGCTGCGGCCAGCGGGCCGTGAAGTAGCGCTCCACCACGGCGAGGAACATCTGGCGGGCCGCCTCGACGGCCACCATGCCCTGCACGTGCACGCGGTCCTGCACGTCGACGAGGAGTTCGTTGTGGTCGTGCAGCCGCAGCTGAGCCTCGTAGGTGGTGTCGTCGACCTGTGCGAGGCCGGCCACCAGCACGTTGTCCTCGCGGGCCTTGTGCAGTTCGTGGCGGCCCGCGGGTTCCCCGGCGGTGTGCACCAGGGCGACGCGGTCGGCCAGCCGCCGGCGGGCGATGGCGTCCTGGAGGCAGGAGACCTCGAACGGGCCGACGCCCTGGCCGGTGACCACGCGCACCGGTCCGTCGACGGCGTCCAGGTCGCCGGCGTCGAGCGCGCGGGTGAGCGAGGAGAAGGTGTCGGCGCCGACGGCCTCGGCGAAGTCGCGGAACCGGTCGCCGACGACGAGTCGGGACGTGGTCGTGCTGCTCATGGGGGAGCCTCCTGGCTGGCGGGGAGCCGCGGTCTGCGACACGGCGGACGTGACTTCAGCGTGGAGTCCGGGCCAGGGGGCCGCCAGTCGCCTGTTGGGAGTAGGTACGAGGTACTAGCCGTATCGGCCGACTGCCGTCGCCGCGTCCCGCCGCGAATGCTGGTGCGGAAGACGCCGGCTCCCGGTCGCGGGCGCGTGCCCGGGAGCCGCCGGCCCCAGTCCACCGGCCCAAGGAGCCCCGATTCCATGACCGTTCTCGATCCGCCGGGTGTCGGTGCGGCCGGGGCGGCGGCCATGCTGCCCGCCCTGGAACCGCTGACCCTCATCGACGACCCGGCCGGCACCCGCGACCTCGACGACGCGTTGCTGCTGGAGCTGTACCGGCAGTTGGTGCGCGGGCGCCGTTACAACCAGCAGGCGACCGCGCTGACCAAGCAGGGCAGGCTGGCGGTCTACCCGTCGACCACGGGGCAGGAGGCCTGCGAGGCCGGGGCCGTGCTGGCCCTCGACGAGCGGGACTGGGTCTTCCCCACCTACCGGGACACCCTGGCCCTGCTGGTGCGGGGCGTCGACCCGGTGGAGGTGCTGACCCTGCTGCGGGGCGACTGGCACAGCGGGTACGACCCGCACGAGCGGCGGGTGGCGCCGCTGTGCACGCCGCTGGCCACCCAGACGCTGCACGCGGTGGGGCTGGCCCACGCCGCCGCGCTGCGCGGTGACGCGCTGGCCGTCCTCGCACTGACCGGGGACGGGGGCACCAGCGAGGGCGACTTCCACGAGGCGCTGAACTTCGCGGCCGTGTACCGCGCGCCGGTGGTCTTCCTGGTGCAGAACAACGGGTACGCGATCTCCGTGCCGGTGGCCCGGCAGTCCGCGGCCCCGAGCCTGGCGCACAAGGCGGTCGGCTACGGCATGCCCGGGGTGCTGGTCGACGGCAACGACGCGGCGGCCGTCCACCGGACCGTGCGGCAGGCCGCGGACCGGGCCCGCGCGGGCGGTGGGCCGACCCTCGTCGAGGCGGTGACCTACCGCCTGGACGCGCACACCAACGCCGACGACGCCACCCGCTACCGCAACGCGGCCGAGGTGGAGTTCTGGCGCCGCCGGGACCCGGTGGACCGGATGGAACGGCATCTGCGCGAGCGCGGGCTGCTGGACGACGCCGGCGTCGACCGCGTCCGGCGGGAGGCCGAGGAGATGGCCGCGGAGCTGCGGGCCCGGCTCGCGAAGGAGCCGGCGCCCGACGCCCTGGACCTGTTCGCGCACGTCTACGCCCGGCGCACTCCCCAGCTGGAGGAGCAACGCGACATGCTGATCGCCGAGTTGGCGGCCGACGCCGCGGCCGAGGGGGCCGCGCAGTGACCGCCGCCGCGCCCGCCACGCGGTCCGCCGCCGGGGCGGGCATCGAGCAGGTGACGCTGTCCAAGGCCCTCAACCTGGCCCTGCACGACGCGCTGGCCGATGACGACCGGGTCCATCTGATGGGTGAGGACATCGGCCCGCTGGGCGGCGTGTTCCGGGTCACGGACGGTCTGGCCGCCGAGTTCGGCGACGCCCGGGTCGCCGACACCCCGCTCGCCGAGGCCGGCATCCTGGGCACCGCCGTCGGCATGGCCATGTACGGGCTGCGTCCCGTCGTGGAGATGCAGTTCGACGCCTTCGCGTACCCGGCGTTCGAGCAACTCGTCAGCCATGTCGCCAAGATGCGCAACCGCACCCGCGGCGCCCTGCCCATGCCGATCACCGTCCGCATCCCCTACGGCGGCGGGATCGGCGGCGTCGAGCACCACAGCGACGCCTCGGAGGCGTACTACGCGCACACCCCCGGGCTGCACGTGGTCACGCCGGCCACCGTGCCCGACGCCTACGGCCTGCTGCGCGCGGCGATCGCCTCGGACGACCCGGTCGTCTTCCTCGAACCCAAGCGCCTGTACTGGTCGAAGGGCGACGTCGACCGTTCGGCCGCCCTGCCCGGGCCGGGCCGGGCCGCGGTCCGGCGGGCCGGCACCTCGGCCACCCTGATCACGTACGGGCCTTCGCTGCCGGTCTGCCTGGCGGCCGCGGAGGCGGCGGCGGCCGAGGGCCGGCAGCTGGAGGTGGTGGACCTGCGCAGCCTGGTGCCCTTCGACGACGAGACGGTGTGCGCCAGTGTCCGGCGCACCGGCCGGGCCGTCGTCGTGCACGAGGCCCAGGGCTTCGCGGGCTTCGGCGCCGAAATCGCCGCGCGGGTCACCGAGCGCTGCTTCCACCACCTGGAGGCGCCGGTGCTGCGGGTCACCGGCTTCGACATCCCCTACCCGCCGCCGATGCTGGAGCGGCACCATCTGCCGGACGTCGACCGGGTGCTGGACGCCGTCGACCGGCTGCAGTGGCCGGACGGCACGCCCGGGGAGGGCGCATGACCACGACCACGCGCGAGTTCGTCCTGCCGGACCTGGGCGAGGGCCTCACGGAGGCGGAGATCGTACGGTGGCTGGTCGCCGAGGGGGACCAGGTCCACGTCGACCAGCCGGTGGTGGAGGTGGAGACCGCCAAGGCCGTGGTGGAGGTCCCGTGCCCGTACCCGGGGGTCGTGGTCCGGCTGTGGGGCCGGGCCGGTGACAGCCTGGACGTGGGGCAGCCGCTGGTGTCGGTCCGTGAGCGGCGGGGCGCCGAGGAGGAGGAGCCGGCCGCCGGGGACTCCGGCAGCGTGCTGGTCGGCTACGGGACGTCGGCGCCCGCGGCCCGGCGCCGGCGGATCCGCACCGGCCCGCCCGCGGCCGCGGCCGTCGTGGCGGTGCCCCGGCCGGACGGCGGGCCGGCCGGGCCGGTGCCGGTGATCTCCCCGCTGGTGCGCCGGCTGGCCCGGGAGCGCGGTCTCGACCTGCGGACGGTCCGGGGCAGCGGACCCGGCGGGCTCGTCCTGCGC
>NZ_JBQOUX010000240.1:0-1283 GCF_052216785.1 Streptomyces sp. JW3
CGTGAGCTTGTTCCGCTTTGACGGACACCATCGGTGTGGTGGTCAGGCTGCGAGTGCGGTCTCGTATTCGGCGGGACTGCGATAGCCAAGGCTGCTGTGCAGACGGTGCAAGTTGTACCAGCCTTCGACGAAATCGAAGATCGCGGTGCGGACAGCGGCCCGGCTGGGCCAGGCGACGGTGCCGAGCAGCTCGCGCTTGATGGTGGCGAAGAATGACTCGGCGAGCGCGTTGTCCCAGCACTGACCGGTCCGACCGACGGACAGACGGACCCCGAACTCCCTTGCCAGGGTGGCGAATTGCTGGCTGGTGTACTGACAGCCGCGATCGGAGTGGAAGATCACCGGACGGGTGGGGCGACGCCGGCGGCAGGCGTCCGTCAGGGCGTCGGCGACCAGTTCGGTCCGCAGGTGATCGGCCGTCGCCCAGCCGACCACCCGGCGGGAGGCGATGTCGATGACCGTGGCCAGGTAGAGCCAGCCCTCCTCGGTCGGGATATAGGTGATGTCACCGCACCAGCGAGTGTTCAAGGCCGTGACATCAGGCCGGAAGTTCCGGTCAACGAGGTCGGGCCTGACGGCAGCGCGTGGATCGGGGATCGTTGTCGGGTGCCGACGCCTGCGGTGTCGGCCCTGCAGGCCGGCGGCTCGCATCAGCCGGGCGACGCGGCGGCGACCGCACCCGGAGCCCTCCCGCTTGAGTACGGCATGCACGCGCGGGGCGCCGTAGGTGCCACGGGAGCGTTCGTGCACGGCCGTGATCAGTTCGGTCAGCTCGGTGTCACGGACCGCCCGCGGACCGGGTCTGCCGGTGCGGCGGGCATAGAAGGCGGTCCGGGAGACCTTCAGCAGCTCACACGCTCGCTTCACGCTGTGACCTGCACGCTTCTCCGCCTCGATGAACGGGTGCACCGTCACCGGGTCTCCTTCGCGAAGAAACCCGTCGCACGCTTGAGGACCTCGACGTCCTCGCGCAGCCGGCGGTTCTCCCGCCGCAGCGCGGCCAGCTCCTCGCGCTCGCTGCTGGTCAGGCCGTCGCGCTCGCCCGCGTCGACCTCGGCCTGGCTGACCCACAGCCGCACCGCGGTCTCGGTCAGATCGAAGTCCTTGGCGATCTGGCCGACCGAGCGGTCACCACGCCGGCACAGCTCGACGATCTCGGCCTTGAACTCCGGCGTGAACGAACGGCGAGGCCGAGGCTTCTTCTTCCCCATGCTCTCCATGATGGACATCCTCCCGGGGCAGAACCCCTGATCTCGAATGTCCGTCAAAGCGAATCAAGCCCA
>NZ_JBQOUX010000241.1:0-1170 GCF_052216785.1 Streptomyces sp. JW3
TTCGACTGGTGGGATGTGCCCGATCTCACCGTGGAGTCGGCGATGGCAGTACCAGTCGATCCACTCGGCGGTGGCGAGTTCGACCTGAGAGAGCGTCTTCCATGGGCGTCGGGGCTTGATCAGCTCGGTCTTGAACAGGCCGATCGTGCTCTCCATGAGGGCGTTGTCGTAGGCGTCGCCGACCGAGCCGATCGAGGCCGCGATGCCGGCGGCGCCCAGGTGCTCGGCGAGCCGGAAACTCGTATATTGCGACCCGGCATCGGAATGATGTATCAACTCGCCCCGCTGATAAGGCTGTTCGTCGCGGTCGCGTTGCCATAGAGCCATGTCCAGGGCGTCCAGGACGAGCCGTGTCTCCTTCGACAGGGCGGCGGCCCAGCCGACGATCCGGCGGGAGAAAGTGTCCACGACGAAGGCGACGTAGACGACTCCTGACCAGGTGCTGACGTGCGTGAAGTCCGCGACCCAGCAGCGGTTCGGAGCCGGCGCGACGAACTTGCGATCCAGCAGGTCCGGCGCCCGCTCGACGGAGCTGTCCGCCATCGTGGTGATGACCTTCTTCCCGCGAACCGCGCCAAAGACGCCGAGCTCCCGCATCAGGCGCTCAACGGTGCACCGGGCCACGACGTGGCCCCGGCGGTGCAGCTCGCGCCAGACCTTCCTGGCCCCGTAGACACGGTAGTTGGACTCGAAGATCTCCCGGATGAGCGGCTTCAGCTCGGCATCGCGAACCGTGCGGGCGGACGGGGCCCGGAGTCGCTTGCGGTAGGCGTAATAGGTGGAGGGGGCGATCTTGCAGTCGTGCTCGGTGAGCACGCGGCAGATCGGCTCGACACCGCCGAAGCGGGCCCGGTGCTCGTCGATGAACGCTACGAGCGAGTGTGTGGCCGGTCGAGCTCGGCCGCGAAGAAAGACGCCGCAGCCTTCAGGATGTCGTTCGCTCGCTTCAGCTCGGCGATCTCCTTCTTCATCGCCTTGATCTGCGCGGACTCCTCCGTGGTCGTCCCCGGACGCTTCCCGGAATCGATCTCGTCCCGCTTCACCCAGTTCCGCAGGGTCTCGGCCGAACCGATCCCGAGTTTCTGGGCGACCGCCCTCACGGCGGCTGACTCGTTCGGATAGTCACCGCGGACCTCGGCGACCATGCGGACCGCTCGTTTGCGCAGCTCA
>NZ_JBQOUX010000242.1:0-1127 GCF_052216785.1 Streptomyces sp. JW3
ACGTTCGGTCTGTGGACCGTTGGCTGGCAGGGCCGGGATCCGTTCGGGGACGCGACGCGGCCGGAGCTGGATCCGGTGGAGTCGGTGCGGCGGCTGGCCGAGCTGGGCGCGTACGGGGTGACGTTCCATGACGACGATCTGATCCCGTTCGGTGCCGACGAGGCCGGGCGTGAGGCGCGGGTGAAGCGGTTCAGGCAGGCGTTGGACTCCTCGGGCATGAAGGTGCCGATGGCGACGACGAACCTGTTCACGCATCCGGTGTTCAAGGACGGGGCGTTCACCGCGAACGACCGGGACGTGCGCCGGTTCGCGCTGCGCAAGACGGTCCGCAACATTGACCTGGCGGTGGAGCTGGGGGCCGAGGTGTATGTGGCGTGGGGCGGGCGTGAGGGCGCGGAGTCGGGGGGTGCGAAGGATGTGCGGCAGGCGCTGGAGCGGATGAAGGAGGCTTTCGATCTGCTGGCGGAGTACGTCACCGCGCAGGGTTATGACCTGAAGTTCGCGATCGAGCCGAAGCCGAACGAGCCGCGCGGGGACATTCTGCTGCCCACGGTGGGGCACGCGCTGGCGTTCATCGAGCGGCTGGAGCGTCCGGAGCTGTTCGGGGTGAACCCGGAGGTGGGGCACGAGCAGATGGCGGGGCTGAACTTCCCGCACGGCATCGCGCAGGCGCTGTGGGCGGGCAAGCTGTTCCACCTGGACCTGAACGGCCAGTCGGGGATCAAGTACGACCAGGACCTGCGGTTCGGGGCGGGGGATCTGCGGTCGGCGTTCTGGCTGGTGGACCTGCTGGAGACGGCCGGGTACGACGGGTGCCGGCACTTCGACTTCAAGCCGCCGCGGACCGAGGACATCGACGGGGTGTGGGCGTCGGCGGCCGGCTGCATGCGCAACTACCTGATCCTCAAGGACCGGGCCGCGGCCTTCCGTGCCGACCCGGAGGTCCAGGAGGCGCTGGCCGCCTCGCGGCTGGACCAGCTGGCCCGGCCCACCGCCGAGGACGGCCTGACCGCCCTGCTCGCCGACACATCCGCCTACGAGACCTTCGACCCGCAGGCCGCCGCCGCCCGCGGCATGGCCTTCGAACACCTCGACCAACTCGCCATGGACCACCTCCTCGGCGCCCG
>NZ_JBQOUX010000243.1:0-1038 GCF_052216785.1 Streptomyces sp. JW3
GGCGGCGTTCACCGCGGCGGTCGCGGTCCTGATCATCGCCTGCCCCTGCGCGCTGGGCCTGGCCACCCCCACCGCCCTCATGGTCGGCACCGGCCGCGGCGCCCAGCTCGGCATCCTCATCAAGGGCCCCGAGGTCCTCGAATCCACCCGCCGCGTCGACACCGTCGTCCTCGACAAGACCGGCACCGTCACCACCGGCCACATGACCCTCCACACCGTCCACACCACCCACGACACCGACGAGCACGAACTCCTGCGCCTGACCGGCGCCGTCGAACACGCCTCCGAACACCCCATCGGCCAGGCCATCGCCACCGGCGCCGCAGACCGGGTCGGCGCCCTCCCCGCGGTCCAGGACTTCCAGAACATCCCCGGACGCGGCGTACGCGGGCGCGTGGACGGGCGCGAGGTGACCGTGGGACGCCTCTTCGGCCACGTCCCCGACACCCTCGCCCGCGCCGCCGAACAGGCCGAACGGGACGGACGTACGGCCGTCCTGGCCGGCTGGGACGGCACCGCACGCGGCGTCCTCACCGTCGCCGACACCGTCAAGGACACCAGCGCCGAAGCCGTCACCCGGCTGCGCGCCCTCGGCCTGCACCCCGTCCTGCTCACCGGCGACAACCACCGCGTCGCCGCCACCGTCGCCCGCGCCGTCGGCATCGACGACGTCATCGCCGACGTCCGCCCCGAGGACAAGGCCGCCGTCATCACCCGCCTGCGCGCCGAAGGCCGCACCGTCGCCATGATCGGCGACGGCGTCAACGACGCCGCCGCCCTCGCCACCGCCGACCTCGGCCTGGCCCTGGGCACCGGCACCGACGCCGCCATCGAAGCCGGCGACCTCACCCTGGTCCGCGGCGACCTGCGGGTCGCCGCCGACGCCATCCGCCTCTCCCGCCGCACCCTCACCACCATCAAGGGAAACCTCGCCTGGGCCTTCGGCTACAACGTCGCCGCCCTCCCCCTCGCCGCCGCCGGACTCCTCAACCCCATGATCGCCGGAGCCGCGATGGCCTTCTCCTCCGTCTTCGTGGT
>NZ_JBQOUX010000244.1:0-1010 GCF_052216785.1 Streptomyces sp. JW3
GCCTGCGGCCGTCGGCCCGGGGCTCCTCGGCGGGCACGGCGCCGCCGTGGCCGCCGCCCGCGGTCCGCACCGCGGTCTCCGGCTCCGGCTCGGCGGCCAGGGTGCCCGGCGCGCGCACCTCGAGGGTGCCGGTCGGGTCGCCGCCGGGCCGGACCGGGCCGCGCTCGTGGGTCTCGTCAGCGGCGGTCATTCGCCGACCTCGAAGATGAGCGAACCGCCCGGGGACTTGTCCTGGCAGGCGGCCGACGCCTTCTGCATCCGCGCGTCACTGGGGTCCATGCCGAGCGTATCGATGTTGATCTTGATCTGGCCGCCCTCGACCTCCGGGTCGGGGAACTTGGGCACGCCGTTCTCCCGCATGCACTTCGCCCACGCCTGGACCTTCGCCGAGTCGACGTCGCCGCCCCTGGCGTCCTGTCCGACGCCCTGCGGCATCTTGTCCCGGCACGCCTCCTGGGCCGCCTGGGAGTCGGGGTCGTCCGCGTTGCCGGGATTGATGAGCACCCTGCCGTCGCCGCCCTGCTCGGGGTCCTGGTAATCCTCGACCCCGTTCTCCCGCATGCACTCGGCGTAGTCCAGGGCCTGCTGATATCCCGAACCGGCGGCGGCCGACGACGACCCCTCGGCCTCTTCCTCCGCGGCGCTGGAGTCGGAGCAGCCCACGGCGGCGCCCATGACGAGAACGGCGGAGGCGGCAAGAAGAATGTGCGCTTTGACGCGCTTACGTGTGTTGGACATGGCCCAAGTCCTACGCGGACGGCGGTCACACGGCGGACACAGAATTGCCCGGCGCCGACCGATTACACGTCCCGCGCGGAACATGTGACCGCCCTGTGACCCGATGCCCTGAGACGGTAAGTCCACTTGCTCCAGCAGTTCGCGGAAATGCCTTTTATCCGGACGACGAAAGGAAGTCCGACATGCTATCGGACCTTTCGACCCTGGCTCCCGGGACAGCGGCCGTGCCCGACGAACCGGCGGTGGGGGGGGGGGGGGGCGGGGGGGGGGGG
>NZ_JBQOUX010000245.1:0-903 GCF_052216785.1 Streptomyces sp. JW3
GGTGCTCATGTCTAGAAGTACCCCTCGCGCTTGCGGTCTTCCATCGCGGCCTCGGACATCTTGTCGTCGGCGCGGGTGGCGCCGCGTTCGGTCAGCCGGGAGGCGGCGATCTCGGCGATCACCTTCTCGATGGTGTCGGCGTCGGAGTCGACGGCGCCGGTGCAGGACATGTCGCCGACGGTGCGGTAGCGGACCTGCCGCTTCTCGACGCTCTCGCCGTCCCTGGGGCCGCCCCACTCGCCGGCGGTCAGCCACATGCCGGCGCGGGCGAAGACCTCGCGCTCGTGCGCGTAGTAGATCTGCGGCAGGTCGATGTTCTCGCGGGCGATGTACTGCCACACGTCCAGCTCGGTCCAGTTGGACAGCGGGAAGACACGGACGTGTTCGCCGGGGGCGTGCCGCCCGTTGTAGAGGTTCCACAGCTCGGGGCGCTGGCGGCGCGGGTCCCACTGCGAGAACTCGTCCCGCAGCGAGAACACCCGCTCCTTCGCCCGCGCCTTCTCCTCGTCGCGGCGTCCGCCGCCGAAGACGGCGTCGAACTTCTCGGCCTGGATCTTCTCGGTGAGCGGCACGGTCTGGAGCGGGTTGCGGGTCCCGTCCGGGCGCTCCTTGAGTACGCCGCGGTCGATGTAGTCCTGTACGGAGGCGACGTGCAGCCGCAGTCCGTGCTGGGCGACGGTGCGGTCGCGGTATTCGAGGACCTCGGGGAAGTTGTGTCCGGTGTCCACGTGCAGGAGGGAGAACGGGACGGGCGCCGGGGTGAAGGCTTTCAGCGCCAGGTGGAGCATGACGATGGAGTCCTTGCCGCCGGAGAAGAGGATCACCGGCCGTTCGAACTCGCCCGCGACCTCGCGGAAGATGTGCACCGCCTCGGACTCCAGCGCGTCCAGATGCGAGAGGGCG
>NZ_JBQOUX010000246.1:0-900 GCF_052216785.1 Streptomyces sp. JW3
TCCAGAGCGTCCAGGACGAGCTGGGTCTCCTTCGATGTCGCGGCGGACCAGCCGACGATCCGGCGGGAGAAGGTGTCCACGACGAAGGCGACGTAGACCACCCCGGCCCAGGTCGCCACGTGCGTGAAGTCCGCGACCCAGCAGCGGTTCGGTGCGGTGGCGACGAAGTCGCGGTCCACCCGGTCCGGTGCCCGCTCGGCCTGCTGGTCAGGGATGGTGGTGGTGGTGACCTTCTTGCCGCGGACGGCGCCGGCAATGCCCAGCTCGCGCATCAGCCGTTCGACGGTGCAGCGGGCCACCGCATGACCCTGCCGGTTCAGCTCCCGCCAGATCTTCCTCGCCCCGTAGACACGGTAGTTGTCGGTGTGGACTTGGCGGATCGACTCCTTGAGTTCCGTGTCCCGCACGGTACGGGCGGACGGGGCGGCCAGTCGTTTCTTGTGGGCGTAGTACGTGGAAGGGGCGATCTTGCAGTCGTGTCCGGTGAGTGTCCTGCAGATCGGCTCGACCCCGCCGAAGCGGTCCCGGTGCTCGTCGATGAACGCTACGAGCGTGTGTGTGGCCGGTCGAGCTCGGCCGCGAAGAAACTTGCCGCCGCCTTGAGGATCTCGTTCGCCCGCTTCAGCTCGGCGTTCTCCTTCTTCAGCGCCTTGAGCTGGGCCGATTCCTCCGTCGTCGTCCCCGGCCGCGTCCCCGCGTCGATCTCGTGCTGCTTCAGCCAGTTCCGCAGCGTCTCGCGGGAACCGATACCGAGCTTGTCCGTGACTGCCTGCAGAGCGGCCGTCTCGTTTGGGTAATCGTCGCGCACCTCGGCGACCATGCGCACCGCACGACGGCGGAGTTCAAGCGGGTAACGGGAAGGTCGTGCCATGACCCGATCCTTTCATGGAATCGAGTCTC
>NZ_JBQOUX010000247.1:0-881 GCF_052216785.1 Streptomyces sp. JW3
GTCGCGGGGCTGGTGGAGGTGTTGCCGGTCTCGCCGTTGCAGGAGGGCCTGCTCTTCCACTCGCTGTTCGACCAGGGCGGCACCGACGTGTACGTGGAGCAGCTGCTCCTGGACGTGCGGGGGCCGGTGGACGTTGGGGTGTTGCGGGCGTCGTGGCAGGCGGTGGTGGACCGGCATGCGGGTCTGCGGGCGGGGTTCTGGCAGCCGCCGGGTGTTGAGCAGCCGGTACAGGTGATCGCCGAGGGCGTCGAACTGCCGTGGCGCGAAGTGGACCTGTCCTCTCTGGGCTCGCTCCAGGCGGTGGACGAAGCGGAGGCACTGGAGTGTGAGGAGCGGGCGCGGCGGTTCGACCTCGTCCGGCCTCCGCTGCTGCGGGTGCTGCTGGTGAAGGTGGGCGAGGACCGTTGGCGGTTGGCGGTCACCCTGCACCACCTGGTGCTGGACGGCTGGTCCCTGCCCATTCTGCTGCGTGAGGTGTGGACGGCTTACGCGGCGGGTGGCAGTGGGGTGGGGCTGCCGGTGGTGACGCCGTATCGGGAGTACGCGGCGTGGCTGGCCCGGCAGGACGGGGACGCGGCACGGGACGCTTGGCGCCGGGCGCTGGCCGGCGCCGAGGAACCGACGCTCGTAGCTCCGACCGTGGCGCGGGCCGCCGTGGTCGAACCCCGTCAACTGACGATCGCACCGGGCGCGGAGTTGGCCGAGGCACTGGGTGAACTCGCTCGTCGGTCGGGTGTCACGGTGAACACTGTGGTGCAGGTGGCGTGGGCTGTGGTGGTGGGTGCGCTGGCGGGTCGGCGTGATGTGGTGTTCGGGGCGACGGTGGCGGGCCGACCGGCCGAGCTGCCCGGCATGGAGCACATGCTGGGGTTGTTCATCAA
>NZ_JBQOUX010000248.1:0-856 GCF_052216785.1 Streptomyces sp. JW3
GTGGGTGCGTGTGAGGTGGGCCAGGTGGGGGGTTGGGTGGCGGGGAGGGGGGTGGTGTCGGGGTCGGTGGGGGTGGGGGTGTTGGGAGGGAGGTGGTGGAGTGGGGTGTTGGTGTCGGTGATGGTTTCGATGGTGGTGAGGTAGCGGTGGGGGATGGGGGTGGTGGGGGTGGTGGTGGCCATGAGGCCGTTGGTGTGGGTGGCGGTGGTGTGGGGGTGGTTGCGGAAGAGGTGGTCGTTGTCTTGTTGTTCGTCGGGGAGGCCGAGGTAGTGGAGGAGTTCGTGGAGGAGTTGGGTGTCGGTGTGGCCCAGGTCGAGGTGTCGTTGGTTGGGGCGGGTGGGGTTGGGGGTGTGGGTGAGGGTGATGGTTTCGGGGTGGGTGGGGTCGTTGATGAGGTTGATGGTGAGGTGGAATTGGTCGCCGGAGGTGGGGAGGGTGTAGCGGTTGTTGAGGTGGGTGTTGGTGAGTTGTTTGAGGCGTGTTTGGAGTTGGGTGGTGTGGTGGGGGTTGGTGGTGGTGACGGGGAGGTTGAGGGTGTGGTCGCGGACCCATTGGCCGGTGGGTGTTTGGATGCGGCGGATGTGGGCGCGGATGAGGGTGGTGGTGCCGGCGAGGGTGCCGGGGCGGGGTGGGTTGGTGTGGGGGTTGGTGTAGGGGTCGTAGCGTTCGGTGTGGAGGGTGGCGGCTGGGGTGTGGGGGCGTAGGTGGTGCCAGGTGTCGGGGTGTGCGGGGTGGGGGGTGGTGGGTGCGGGTTGGTCGTCTTGGGGGTTGCGGTGGGGGGCGGGGCGGTTGCGGCCGGGGGGTTGGGTGCTGGGGGTGTCGTGGGGGGTGCGGGGCGCGTTGGAGGTGGGGTTGG
>NZ_JBQOUX010000249.1:0-852 GCF_052216785.1 Streptomyces sp. JW3
AGAGGTCGTCTCATTTGGTGAGTCGGCGGTAGCAGATGAGGGTGCAGGCGATGCTGGTGAAGGCTAGGAAGTGCTCGGCTTTGCGTTCGTAGCGGCGGTGCAGTCGACGGCAGCCGGCAAGCCAGGCCATGGTGCGTTCGATCGTCCAGCGGTGCCGGCCGAGTCGTTGGGAAGACTCGATGCCTTTGCGGGCGATGCGGTGGCGGATTCCGCGTGTGCGGAGCCAACGTCGCAGGTGGTTGTAGTCGTAGCCCTTGTCGGCGTGGAGCTTGGCGGGCCGGCGTCGGCGCGGTCCGCGATGGGAGCGGATCGGCGGGATGCCTCGCACGAGGGGTTCGAGGGCTTGACTGTCGTGCAGGTTCGCGCCTGAGATGCCGATGGACAGGGGCAGACCGGTCCGCTCGGTGATCAAGTGGATCTTCGACCCTTTCTTGCCCCGGTCTACAGGATTCGGACCCGTCAGCTCCCCCCTTTCAGGGCCCGCATGTTCACCGAGTCGATCGCACAGCGAGACCAGTCCAGCTTGCCGCGTGCACCCAGTTCGTCCAGGACCAGGCGGTGCAGTTTGGCCCAGACCCGGGCCTTGCTCCACTCGCTGAACCGCCGGTGGGCCGTCGGCCCCGAGGGCCCGAACGACGGAGGCAACTGCCGCCAAGTACAGCCCGACGTGGCCACGAAGATGATCGCCGCCAGAACTTCACGGTCTCCGTACCGCCGGCGGCCACCGCCCTGCGGCCGCGAGGGAGCGGGCGGCACCACCCGCTCGAACAGTTCCCACAACTCATCTGGCACCAGACGCTCAACGATCCCCACGACGCCAGACTATCGAACAGGCCAAATGAGACGACGTCT